>NZ_CP032551.1:1515000-1815000 GCF_009734345.1 Pseudidiomarina andamanensis
CACATCACCGGCTTCGTTTAATTCATCAAAGTGACACGTACCATTCGCTAACTTTGTTATCTTGGCATTACAAATCCACTTAATGCCATGTTCACGAAACTTGTGTTCCATTAAGCCTTTTGAGTCGCCGACACCGCCAAGCCCCATATGCCCAATATACGGCTCGGGCGTGACAAAGGTGATGGGAACTTGATCACGGATTTTCTTTTTACGGAGCTCATATTCTAACGACAGAACATACTCATAAGCGGGACCAAAGCAACTCGCACCAGGTAACGCACCAATAATGACGGGGCCTGGGCTTTCGCACAGTTGAAGATAATCTTGATGCGATGTTACCGCGTGGTCGACGGTACAAATAGATTGAGAACCGCCAGCTTCAGGCCCCGCCCCCTCTACTGTCGCGAAGTCTAATTTAGGCCCAGTACACAGCACTAAATAGTCGTAAGCAATTTCGCTGTCGTCGTTTAAAACCAACGTGTTTTCTTTGGCCTTGATTTCCTTTACACCTGCGGGAGAGAACTTTATGTCTCGCTTGCTAAAGAAATCACCAATTGGCATCACCACATCGTCACGCTTGCGTGTACCGAGCGCTACCCATGGATTGGAAGGGACAAAATTGAATTCGGCACCCTCACCAATGACAGTGATTTTCGCTTGCTTGCCAAGCTTCTCGCGTAGTTCAAAGGCCACTGACACACCACCTAAACCAGCACCAACAACCGCAACATGAGCCATGATTAAACACCCTGATTTGTTCAAATATTGTTCATTGACTATGTGCAATGGTTTGTATTTCGTCAATAGCTAAATTAAAAAACATTGATCTAAACTGGCAATAAAAAAGGGCAGTTGAGAAATCTCAGCTGCCCTTTCGAGGTTTATCATGTCTTTATTAGCGTAAACTATCACCACTCAATGTGGCTGTTGTAGCCGCATTTGCATCAATATCTTCCTGCTGAAAATGCAGTGAGCGCAATTGCGGTTGCTCAGAATACAACAAGGTTTGATCAAGATAATGATCAGACAATACATTTGAGCTCTGCGAGTACGTTAATAACCCTTCGGCTTCAGGACCGTCCGCAGTAAATTCCATGGCAAACATCCAGCTTGAGCCATAAGTGATGTGGTAACCACCAGCTTCGGCACTCAAATCTGAGCCCGGCAATAATGGATAACGATGACGCGGTAATATAGTGCCATCATTGCCCATATTGCTGCGGAATACGTTAAAGCCACCTTCAATGTTGTTGGCACCTCCCCACGGCAGTTTCACACCCGATGGCGTGCCATCTGGATTGCTGCGCTCAACAAATTGTACGCTGCCAAGTGATGCTGCAGGGTCTAGACCCGCATTTATAATGCGTTGCTGTGCAGTCGCTAACTGTTGCAATACAGTGTTGTTCGCCGCCAAAGTATTTGGGGTGGTGGTCGGTTGCTCAGGATCATAGGCAACTTGCCATTGCGGGTCACGGTTAAATTCAAAGGCAAACTCGCGGAACATCATTGCACCCTGACTCGCAAGATTCATACGGCCGTCCCACAAAGCGAGCGCATCACAAGCTGGGGTAATAACCACAGTACTTGAATCCGCCATCGTTACAGGTGTTGCCCCTTGTGTTTCACACAACGCCAGAAGATCTTCCAGCACAGCTTCACCAAGGTAGTTGCGATTACCAATTAAGCGATCGACCAAATCTTCACGTGTAAAACGCCCGTCTACTGAGCCACCTTCAGCCAGCATTTTTTGTCCTAAGCGCGAACGCAGCGACTGTTGATTACCAACCGGTCCCCAAAGCGGTGAAAGCCCTTCAATTGGCGCAGCCGGATTGGTTAACCAGAAACTATCGTTGGAGTTTTGTACGAAGTCGTTGCGTTCAAGCTGCGGCGCCTGATCAAACGGTACGGTACCTTGTGGCATAAACGCACTATCATCGCCTGGAAAAATGAATAATCCAGCTTGCTCTGTTAGTGCTTGATACAGCGGATCTTCAGCCCATACAGCCAACGCATCTGGAAGAATATGTGGCACTGATGAACCATCGGTGAAGAACGCATTACCTTGCGCATCAACTGCCATCGCATTGTTGAAAACCGTACCGGTGAAGTCGACAAAGGTTTGCTTGTAGGCTTCAATGCTGTCAGCCATATTCATGCCTAACCAATGATCAAACAAATCATAGTTTGGCAGGTTCGCATCATACAATGCGTAAGCTACGTCTTGCCCAGTGCCATCGGTGCCCCATGGCAGTGCATTAGGAATGACTATAACTGGACCAAATTCGCTGTAGTAGCTGGTTTTACGCAGCGTCATATAAGTACCAGGGCCTGTTGCCACGCGAATATCGTGAGTTTTTGTAGTCATCGGTACACTTTCACCGTCGAGCATATAGCTGGTACCTTCGCTATTTTCAGGGTCTAGTGTCAGACGATGAATGGTAAAGCGTGACGCCGTAGAAAATGTGTGTGTCCATGCCACATTTTCATTGAAGCCAATATTCACAATACCTGGCATACCAGACAGTGAACCGCCGACAACTTTGAGGTGCCCTGGTACTTCAATACCGAACTGCCAGAAACGTTGGTTCCCGGTATGAGGGAAGTGTGGATTCGCAATTAACATGCCTTGCTCAGTTGCGCTAAGCTCACTGCCAATTGCCCAGCCGTTAGAACCTGACTCTGTCGGGTTTGTATCGGGAATACCCACTGTGCTGATATCGAAATTCAATACCACCGGCTCGCCCGATTCACTCGTCACAAAAGTTTGGTTATTCGGTACACCTAAAAATAGTGGGCCAGTAAAGTTAGCGGCTCCCGGTAGTAAAGCGACCCCTTGGGCATAAGTCATCAAATCAATCGGGGTGATGTCTTGTACCCATGGCTGGCCGGCACATGTTGGATCCATGTCCGCTTCGGGGGTTTCATTAATATACTTATTGTAACCGGCAGCGTATCCAGTCAATAACGCTTGTGCTTTTTCACTAATTTGCTCAAAGCCGACTTCTGCATTGTCGCGAATACCCAGCGTTAAAAAGCCAAAGTCAGTCAGTAAGTTTCCAGAATCGCCTGAACCAGGCACAGCATCAGGCCCAAAATAGAATGAGCGTTTCGAGTTAAATTTGACGATTTGATCCGCCAAGATACATAGATTGTCTTGGGCAAAAGCGTAGCCGACACCAAAGCCTAAACTCTCTAGGTCGTCTGCTTTAACATACGGAACACCATAGTTGGTCCAAGTGACATCAGCGCTGAGATTTCCAGCCGGTGCAAAGGTAGCAATACCAGATATTGGCGTAAGAGGTTCTGATGACGTGTCTGTCTCGCTAGAGCTATCGCCGCAGGCGGTGAGTAAAAAAACGCCGCCAGATAACACCAACGGTGTGAGCAAGTTGATTTTTTTAGTTCTAATTTTCATGAGCTTACCTGGTTGTTCTGAGAATTTAAGTTTGTATAAAACTTGTAAACAACCGCAGTATGGCTCGAACTGGTCGGAGCTGCAAGCTCAAAAATTAATCAACTTTGCCGCGCATTGCTTTAATTGATGCGCGCTTTTTCTTGGAATCAACGCGACGTTGCTTGGCTGCCTTAGAGGGCTTGGTAGGAATTCGCTTTTTGCGGGTTGCGCCAACACTACGAACTAATGCGACGAATTGCTCAAGCGCTAACTCACGGTTAGTTAACTGACTGCGTGTTTCTTGGCACTTAATAATAATTTTGCCACTTTGCGTGATGCGATGATCACGAAGAGCGAGTAATCGTTCTTTGTACATATCCGGTAGTGACGAGGCGCGGATATCGAATATCAATTGAGCCGCTGTCGATACTTTATTCACATTTTGTCCACCCGCTCCTGATGACCGAATAAACTGCCACTCAATTTCCCGCTCCGGAATCAACACGCGTTGGGATATTTGAATATCACCCATTGGCTAAGCCTCCACTTCGTTGTATCCGCCGGCGAACCGCTTTTAATACTAACTGAGGATGCGCACAGACCATAGTAAACTGCTGTTTAGCACGGGTAATACCGGTGTATAACAATTCTTTAGTTAGAATTGGTACATCATGCTCGGGTAACACCATAACCGTATGAGAAAATTCCGACCCTTGCGATTTGTGAATCGTCATCGCAAATGCTGTATCAACTTGCGTAAGACGGCTGGGTAACAACCAACGTATGGTGCCATCTGTGGTTGGAAAAGCAACACGCAATGGTTCATTCGGTTCACGGCGTAGGACGATACCAATATCACCATTACGCAAATCAAGACTGTAATCGTTGTGGGTCACCATCACTGGGCGGCCTTCAAACCAGCCATGCTCGGCGGCTTGATCACCGAATAGCCAGTAGCTAATGCGTTGATTAAATTGGTGCATCCCCCATTCGCCTTCGCGTACAGCTGTTAGTATCTGAAATTGCTCGAGTTGCTTGAGAATTTTTGCAGCCCAAACATCAATTTCTTCAGCGTTTCTTGATTCGGGTCGTGTCTCAATTAACTTTAATAAGGGCGCATAGCCCTGTTCAACCAGTTGTTGAACCGACTGGTGATTCGGCCGTGGTACGGCGCGCATTCGTATGTTATCAAATTCAACGTGCGCTGCAGCCATTGCGTCACTGTCTTGCAACCATTGCTCCAACCAAACATGTTGCTGCCGATTCACTTCATCGGCTAATTTGCCAATGCCCTTATTAGGATCAAAGCGGCGGCTTTCATGAAACATGGTGGTATGTTGCAAGTAGGGCCATTCAGCGCCGCTTGCATCGGTTTTGTCCGTTGGTAACGCGACATTGGTCGTCGCATTTAACCATTCAGTTAACTCTGGCGTGTAATGCCCGTGCTCGGCCTGTTCGCACAACTGGCCTAAAATGGCGCCAGCCTCAACCGAAGCCAATTGATCTTTATCCCCGAGTAAAATGAGCCGTGCCCGCGGCGGAAGCGCATTAACAACAGCAGCCATCATTTCAATATCTACCATCGATGCTTCATCAATAATGACGACATCGGTATGAAGCGGGTTATCTTTGTGATGGCGAAAACTGCGACTATTCGGCAATGTTCCAAGTAACCGGTGTAACGTAACCGCCTCGGTTGGAATGTCGGCCTTCACATCATCAATACTCGTTAACGTAAGTAATTCGTTGCCTATAGATTCACTCATTCGCGCGGCTGCTTTGCCGGTTGGTGCAGCGAGCCGAATTCGCAACGGTTCTGGCTGCCCTCGCAATTTTTGCAACGTGGCTAAAAGCCTCACAACAGTATAGGTTTTTCCGGTACCTGGGCCACCAGTTACAATAGTGAACAAGCTACGCATCGCCATCGCACATGCGGTGCGTTGCCAACTGATGGTTTGTTGGGTACCAAACAACTCATCTAAAACATGCTTCAATTGCCCAAGATTAACCGGTTGCAGCGCTTTCATACGTGCTGCTAAGTCGGTTTTAATCTGCTGTTCGTAACGAAAATATCGACGCAGATACAAGCGTTGTCCTTGCAACACTAAAGGACTGTTATCATTGTTAACCGCTGGTGATTCCAGCAACACCTGCACTGCACTCTCCAATGATTCTGCTCCCGCGACGTTGCATAACAGCTGTTGCGGTAGTTCACACGCCTGCAGACTCTCAACCGATGCATGTTCTGGAGGCAAGCCAAGCGTTTGCTCAGGTTCAGCGTATAACTGAGCTAAATCGAGACACGGATGCCCACGTCCCAGCTGATAACTCACGAATGCAGCTAATAACACCACAGCCTCTTGATCGTCCTCAAGTTGCTTAGCTAATTGCTGCGCAAAGCTGAGGTCAATCGCTCGAATCCAGCCATGCTGATACCAAAGTTGCAGATTTTCTAACATGGAAGCACCTCCGCTTCGCTAAATAGCTCAGCTAATTGCTCAATTAACTGCCGCGGTGGCTTGTCATAAAACACGCCAGCAGTCGGTGCTTCAATACCGCGTAAAAACAAATACACAGCGCCGCCAATATGGCGATCATAGTCATAGAGCTCGCCAAGACGCACGCTGAGTAGTTTATGCAACGCAACCAAATAAATGACATATTGAAGGTCATAGCGACTACTCAATATTTTGTCGCGCATCGCATTCTCGGTGTAGGCGGCCTCATTTGAACCTAGATAATTTGATTTATAATCAGCCACGTAATACTTACCATTGTGCTCAAATACCAAATCAATAAATCCTTTGAGCATGCCATTTAGTTGCATCGGCAACACCTTAGGACGGTCATAGCCGCACAATACGTGCTCACGAACTAAGGCGTCGATGTGCTGTGCGTCCAGTTCAGGTGCCGGAAACCAAAATTCTGGCTCCGCTTGTAGCTGCCGCAGATCAGCTAACTTCAATTTGGTATCGTTGAATTGCATTGGCGTCGCAAGCATCGCCGTTAACCAGCGCATCAACACATCTTGGTGCGTTGCCCAAGGTTCCAACTGTGACCGCTCAATAACGAACGCCCGCAGGTTGGGCGCATCTTGGAGTAACAGTGAGAAGCCTTCTTCAGCCGCATCTTCAAGCAAATTATGCAAAAACGTACCGGCATCAGCGCCTTTCGGAAAGCTGTGAATGGTATTGAGGCTTGGAGCTGCCTCTTGAAGTGGCACGTGATCGTGCTGTTCTTCAAGCGCATTGGCACTGTTTACATCATCAACAGACACCCAATCACCGTACTTCAGAGCACTGTAACTAGCGACCCACCAACTCTCGAAGCGAAAGCCGTCGGGCATGCGACAATAGTTGAGCGCCGGCAAAGTATCCTGATGCGGGTGATAGGATGTTCGTGCGATGTCTTCGGCAACCTCATTACGATGACAATGCCGGGGCGGTTGCCAATCCGATAACGCTAATTCACCACCGCCACTAAGCACATAATTGATGGCGGTATCGTGTAATGTATTAAACGGTGCAAGGCCAATAAACGTGGCGAACTGGGCTCGGGTCACCGCGACGTAGAGTTTACGAATATCTTCTTCCAGTCGCTCTTGATCGAGCTTCGTTACAATGGCTTCATCATCGCCCGCCAAGGCAACTTGAATGCTCCCATCATTGTCGTGATAGACAGCCGGAAATTTAATTCGTTTGTCTTTTGTTTTGGTACACGCAATAAATGGCAAATAGACAAGTGGATACTGCAAGCCTTTCGATTTATGAATCGTAATGACTTGTACCAGTTGGCTATCGCTTTCCAGACGCACTTGCTGCTCTTTTGAATCGGTGCTGTTCCCTTCTCGCGCTAGCTCAATATGCTCGGCTAAGTAGCGCAAGACACCCGACATCCCCTCGCTTACAGCAGCATGTTGCTGCAGTAGCTCGGTCATATGAAGCAAATCTGTTAATTGCCGCTCACCATCAACCTCGCGTAGTAATCGCGCTGGCACATCATAGTCGTGCAATAAGCGTTGAATCATGGCAAGCACACCATGCTGCTGCCAGCGCACGTGATAGGACAGTATTCGCTCAGCGAAGCTATCCCAGCGCAGTTCATCGTTCAGGCTTTGATCAATTTCTGTCAACGATAAAGCCAATAGTTGACTGACTAAAGCAGCTCGCAGCAAGCTCGGATCTCGTGGTTGTGCGCAAGCTTGGAGTACTCGCAATAACTCCACCGCAAGCGGACTACTAAATACCGAATCCCGGTCAGATAAGTAGACGCTTTGAACGCCCCGCTCACGCAACGCTTGGCGAATTATCTTCGCCTCGGTACCACTGTTTACCAGTACCGCCACATCGCTCGGTTTAACCCGCTGTAACTCACCATCTTCAACAAAACCTGCCTGCGGGTTATTGAGCAATTGCGCGATATGTTCGGCATGCCAATTAGCCATAATGGCGTTTAAGTTAGCGTTATTTTGCTTCCCTTCCGCCACGTAACAATCGAACTGCAAAGCGTCTGGCGCAACCCCATTCACTTCGAATCGTTGCTTCAGTCCGTTTGCTGCCACCGGAATAAATGGCAAGGGGTCATCACCAGACGCCGGGTCGCGAAAATGGAATGGTCCCTTCGGGGTATCTTTCGCTTCCAAAAACAGTGCATTGCTCGCATCAACCATCGCTTGGGTTGAACGATAGTTCGTCGCCAAAGTGTAATGTCGACCAGTGGTTGCGCTGCGCGCTTTTAGGTACGTATGAATATCGGCGTTTCTGAAAGAATAGATAGCTTGTTTAGGGTCACCAATCAGAAATATGCCTGTGCCGGCTTGGGGCGTTTCAAGTTGATAGACCTTATCAAAAATTGCGTACTGAACCGGGTCAGTATCCTGAAACTCATCAACCATCGCTATCGGGAATTGCTGCCGAATGGTATCCGCAAGCGCTCCGCCAAATTCACCATACAAGGCATAGCGTAAACGTGTCAGCATGTCATCGAAACCCATCTCTGCGCGTTGCTGTTGAAGCATTGCAAAGTGTTTCTGGAACCACTGCGCGGCGTGTTGTAAAAGTCCTGAGCGCGGTGTCGGAATCTGTTCAAACGCCTCCCGTAATGCAGTAAATTGCTGCCACAATGGATGCTCAGGCACGTCCTCTTTCACGGCATCTTGTAAACCATCAACGGTGAATCGATCCCAACCGGTTTTTGGTTCAAGACTAGGTACTAATGGCGCATTCGCGTGATGCAAAGAGGCGGCCCACTCACGTAACTGAGCCAACCATTTCGTCACTGAGTCGGCACGCATCTTGTTGCCGTTTAAGCGTTTTTCATCTCGCAATTTAGCTAAAAGAGCTTCACCTTCGTCAATCCATTGCGGCCACTTGGCATGATGAAACGTTTCTCGAATAGCCTGTTGTGCCTGCACCGTTTTTTGTAATACCGCAGCTGGTGCAGGTAGCCCGCTTGGTTGCCCATGATTTAAAATAGGTTTTACAGCTTGCAACAGCGCTTCAGGATCTGAAAATTCCTTGGTGACAAGTTGATATTGCTCGATCTCTGATTCCGAAAAAACACTAACAAATGTTCGCCAATAATCTTCGCTAACTTGTTGCCACAACGCTTGCGTATCTGTATTCAGTTGCTGAGTAAACAAACTACCGCTGGCAAATGCATGCTCACGCAACATTCGATTACACCAACCGTGAATGGTGTGTACTGCAGCTTCATCCATCGCTTGCGCTGCTAAATCAAGTAGACGTGCGTAACTTGCCAATTCATGCTCGGAATAGGCCGCTTTCAACGCGTGCAAAAAGCGGTCGCGTACATCGATGTCGCCGCGAAAGTACGCAGCGGCTTCACTTAGGTTCGTGCGAATTCGGTCACGCAATTCTTCAGTCGCAGCATCAGTAAAGGTCACGACCAAAATTTCATCTGGGGTATAGCAGCGCTGGCATTCATGCCCAAGCACTAAACGCAAATATAAAGCCGCAATGGTGTAGGTTTTACCGGTACCGGCGCTTGCCTCAATTAATCGACTACCATCTAATGGAAACGTCAGCGGCTGCAGTTTATTAATTGAATTCATCCTGCCACCTCCGCTGTTGGCATACCTAAAAATAAATGCTGCATCATCGGCTGGTAAAGCGCTTGCGCCATATCATTCAATATTCCAGAAGCTGTCAAACTGGCGTAATCTGGGAAGTACCGCGCGGTATAAACGGCACGTAATTTTTGCGCTGTATGATTGAACCCTGACTCATCATAAAATTCTTGAGCTTTTGAATGTATTGCGTTGATCGGCTCCTCGGTAAAGGCTTGCTGCCAGTCTTTATAGTTTTCCTTGATACCCGCAAATGCCGTTTCTAATTCCAGCGGTAGCGGTTGCTGCAGCCCCGCATGAACCCAGCCCATCACTCCGGTTAACAACGCCAGCGCTTGTTGCTGTTTCATCGGTGCAAATTCAATCACACCTTCTCGTCCCAACAAGCAACTGTGGGTTGCATGAAGCGAATTGAGCAAGAGGTGTTCAAGCCATAGCTGCACGGCATGCTGTGGCCGTGGTCGATACGTCTTGCGTTGGTTATCAACAACCACCGATGGTGTTACCTGCAACCAAAGTCGCTCGCCTTGGCTATTTTGTTGCAGTGTCGGGAACGTCGCTTCAATGCTTAATCCATTGTCAAACTGATGCGCAATTTGCACTGTTTCCACTCGGTTTTGATAAGCATTGAACAATTCACTCGCTCGCTCTAACAAACCTTGTGTGTCAGACAGTAGATTGTCTCGCATCACTAACCCTGACGCGCCGAGTGGCAGCTCGCCAGCACGCTGATAGCGCTCGAGCATGGCTGCAATGGTTGCTTCGGCTGTGGCTACGTCGCGTTGTTCACGCAGCATCCGCATAGCTTGTTGCAAAGTGGGCTGGAGCAATTGCCAACGCTCTAAACCATTCATCTCAAATCGCTCTTCGTCGCGCAGCGTATGGGTTTGCTCCCTCAAATAGGTATTCAGACGCACCTGAGTAAACAGCTTTGCCGATTCTTTCATGAAATCGCTGACTTGTTTCACGGTAAGAGCCCGAGGTGGTATCCATTCCGCGAGTTGTTGATGTTGTGGCACATCCATTGTTGATTCATGGTGTACAACATGCCATTCATCAGCAAAACTAAATCGAGCATTGAGCTGTGGCTGCGACAACATAAAATAATCACGATGGAATGGCTGCAGTCGATGTTCAACCACCCAAGGCGTGCCATCGCTGCGCTCGCCATAGACTTGCTGTATATGCTCGAGAAATTGACTGATTAATACCGACGGCGGTTTTTCGCTATTGTCACGAATGCTTCGACCTTGCCAACTGATATAAAGCAATTGTTGTGCCGATAGAATAGCTTCCAGAAATAGATATCGGTCATCTTCACGACGAGAGCGATCGCCTGGGCGATAATCACGCGCCATTAAATCAAAATCGAAAGGTTTTTGGGTTCGCGGATAGTCACCATCATTCATGCCCAATAAACAAACATATTTGAATGGGATAGCGCGCATAGGCATCAGCGTTGCAAAGTTAACGCGGCCGGCTAAGAAACGCTGGTTTAAGCTCGGTTCATCGACTTGGCTTAACCAACTTTCAAGTACCACAGTTAAGGCTATGGGTTCATCAAGGGCGGCACTTTGTGTGGCTTCAAGCCATTGCTGTAGGCGTTGCTGAAGCCGATTCAGCAACACCACATCGGCATCTGATTCAGGCGTAAACAAACGCCCGAGGAGTTCATTCAGATAAGTTGCCCATTGCACTGGCGTACGTTCTTGGGTGGCTTGCTCAAAGTGTTCGCACAGCACCATGACCAGTTGATGCAATGCTCCGACAACATCAGCATCTAAACCACCAACATCAGTAAGTGGTTCAATGTGTTGCCAACCGGGCTCAAACCCTTCAACCTCGCCGACAGCGTAGCCAAATAACATGCGTTGCAAGCCGAACAACCAGGTATTTTGCTGCTCTGCCGGCAATTGGAGCTGTGCGCGGTGGTGTTCATCAAGAGCCCAGCGTACGCCAGATGCATCAATCCACCGCTGCAAAGTAGCGAGTTGATCATCGCGGAATCCAAATCGCTTTTGAATAGCGCTAACTTGTAGTAAATCGAATACTTCACTGGCATTCGCGCGTTGTTGGCCAATGCTCAAAATATATTCAAGAGCAATTAACATCGGATGCTGATGCCGTGCACCTTGGTCGGCTAAACTATACGGAATACATCGCGAGTCGTTGCGCTCATAGCGGCCAAACACCGCATCAATGTGCGGTGCATATTGATCAATATCTGGCACCATCACCATCACGTCACGAGGTTTTAAGTTCGGGTCTGCGGCAAATCGTGCAAGTAGTTGGTCATGTAGAATTTCGACTTCACGTTGTGGGCTATGCGCACAATGAAATTGGATTGCGCTATCGTCTAATACTGAGTGCTCCCACTGTTGCTGGGCTTCTTGCGGCGAATTGAGTTGCAAAATATCATAACGAATCGCATCAAGTACCGATGGTTGCTCCGGTAGTTCTTGCTCAAACATGTCGAGTTTTAACGTCGGAAATTCATGACGTAATTCGTTGGTTTCGTCAAATAAATCGAGTAGCCGAATATAATCACGTCCTTGCTTACCCCACGATGCCAGCAACGGATGGCTATAAGCATGTAACTCATCTGGGTTAACAGTTACCTGATGACGACGCTGATGCCGTGCTCTTACTTCTTTCTCGTAAATATCTTTACCATCAATAATATCAGCCCAATAGAACTGACAAGGATTGTGCACGCACAAAACCACTTGCGTGAATCGGCTCAGCGCCTGTAATACCTCGAGCGTTTGCTTCGGTAAGCTCGAGATACCAAACACGACCACTCGAGGTGGTAAACTTGATGGACGTTCGTCAGCGGCAAGCTCGCGACAGCTATCGATAAATTGTTGGTGCAAATAGGCGCGGTTATTCCAGCGCGAATCACCGACATCAGCTAATAAATAACGCCACAGTAGCGGTTGCCATAGTTGATCTTCGGTGACCGCTAGCGAGCCGCCAGCAGCCCAATCACTTAGCCAATCGGCACGATAAATTTGGTATTGATCATACAAATCAGCAAGACGTTCACTTAATTGGAAGCATTTCCGCTGTTCCACATCATCGGCCATATAGCGTCGTAACGGCTCAAATTCAGGCTCATGAAGATGTAACGGCAGTAAACGTAGAATTCGCCAGGTCAGTCGGTCTTTGTCAAATGGTGAATGCCGAGGCAAATCATTACCCAGTACCCCACGATAAGCTTGCCATTGAAATCGTGCTGGCAAAGTCACATCAACCATTGCCGCAATTCCTAAATCGCGAGCAAGATGCTGCTTTAACCACTGTGCGATACCGTTCGATTGCACCAGTATGGTTTCGCTCTCTAGAGCACCGATGGGATATTGGCGATTAATTGACACCACAAGGTCAGTTAAATCCTGTAACCGATGGCTATGGGCAACAATAAATCCTGGGGTAAGCTGACTCATGACTGTTCCTCTGCATGTGTAATTGTCATCCTAACCAAATACCGGCCTGTAAACCAGCCAAATCCAAGGTGATCTTATGCCACATAGTCGCTATATTTAAGGCAATATGAACCAGAGTAAGGAGTCTCACCATGCAACGCTTTTATCTCTTAGTACTAGCGCTTCTATCAGTCCTATTTTTATCCGCCTGTGACGAACAGCAGCCAGTAAATAAAATTCCTGTTGCCGTCGCCGACGTACCAAATATTCATCATCCGAATGAGCAACATTTCACCTCCGGTAAACCTTCAAAAGAAGATCTCGTGAAATTAAAAGAGCAAGGTGTCACTGCCGTTATCAATTTACTAACCGACAGCGACATGAATAACGACGATCAAGAAGCCCTATGGGCGCAGGAGCTCGGACTCGATTATTATCGTGTGCCGGTTGGCGGGCCAAGTGATCTAACCCGTGAAAGCGTTGCCGATTTTGACCGCGCATTGTCAGCGACACAGAACCAAACCACCTTAATTCACTGTGCAAGCAGTAACCGTGTTGGCGCGATGATGGCGTTGCACAGCGCTTGGTTTGAGAATGCCAGCAAAGAGCAAGCGCTGCAGACTGGGCGCGATTACGGATTAAAGAGTCTGGAAACACCCGTACAAAAACTGCTTAGCGAATAAAATTATGGTAGAATGCGCGCGCAAATTTTGACCTCGGATTTACGTTCCGAATCGCCAAAGAAGGAAATAACAGATGTATATTTGCGCCGCACTCTACAAGTTTGTGGAATTTAATGATTTTGAAGCCTTTCGTGAGCCTCTCTACAACTGCATGATCGACAACGACGTGAAAGGTACGTTGTTGCTGGCTCGAGAAGGAATTAACGGTACTATTTGTGGCACCCGCGAAGGTGTCGATAATGTCTTAGCTTTTATTCGCAGCCAAGAAGCCTTTGCTGATATAGAGCATAAAGAATCGCCAAGCGATAAGCAGGCGTTCTACCGCACCAAAGTAAAACTCAAAAAAGAAATCGTGACCATGGGTATTGACTGGGTTGACCCAAAAAATGTGGTGGGCACCTATGTTGATGCGAAAGACTGGAACGATTTAATTCGCGATCCTGAAGTTCTCCTGATTGATACACGTAACGACTACGAGTATGCAGTTGGTACTTTCGAAGGCGCAATTAATCCAAAAACAGACTCGTTTCGCGAGTTTCCACAATACGTGAAAGATCACCTCGATCCTGAAAAGCACAAAAAGGTCGCCATGTTTTGCACCGGCGGTATCCGCTGTGAAAAATCAACTGCGTACCTCAAGTCAATCGGCTTTGATGAGGTTTATCACCTTAAGGGTGGCATTCTAAAGTACTTAGAAGAAGTACCAGAAGAAGACACCACCTGGAACGGCGATTGCTTTGTATTTGATCAACGTGTAACCGTTCGTCACGGCTTGCAACAAGGTGATTACGATCAATGTTATGCATGTCGGATGCCGATTACTGACGAAGAAAAGCAGTCAGAGCACTATGTGAAAGGTGTGAGCTGTCCACATTGTCATGACAAGACAACTCCTGAGCAAAAACAACGGTTTGCAGAACGTGAAAAGCAAATTCAGTTGGCCAAACAACGGGGTGAACAACACATCCGTGATGGCAAAGTCGATGAGCTCAATCGGGTTTAGTCGTTGCTACCTATGCCTTGAAATGGTCTATACTGACCCATAGATACAAGTTATAAGTTAAATCCAAACAAGGAGTTAAACATGCAACAATTGAATGTGATTGGAATTGACCAACATCATGCTGAGCAGCTTGCCGAGCGTTTAAACCAGCTATTGGCAAACTACCAAGTGATGTATATGAATGTTCGTGGTTTTCACTGGAACATTAAAGGTCAAGAATTCTTCGAGTTACATGCCAAGTTTGAAGAAACTTACAATGACTTACTGCTGAAAATTGATGAAATTGCTGAACGCATTCTCACTTTGGGTCAACGCCCTTTGCATGCTTACTCAACGTATATCAAAGCGAGCGATATTCAAGAAGCGAAAGACATTCACGATGGCAAAGCCTGTGTACGTGAAATTCTTGATAGCTATCGCGTGGTTATTCGCCTGCAACGCGAGATTCTTGAAATTGCCGGCGAAGCCAGTGACGAAGGTACTGCTTCATTGATGAGTGACTACATTAAAGAGCAAGAGAAAACTGCTTGGATGTTGACGTCATACTTAGGCTAAGCCTTTTCTAGTCCAAAAAGCCGCGCTTTTTAGCGCGGTTTTTTTATCCCTTTCGCAAAATCTATTATTTTTGCTATGCTGAATCGGTAGTACCTTAATCCATGAAAATAAAAAGGAAAAATTCGATGAACAAAGTCATTGGAATCGTTCTGTTAGTGGTAGGTGTTATTTTGCTGTATTTTGGTTGGGAAGCGTATAACTCAGTTGCCTCTGAAGCCACTCAAGCGCTTACTGGCGAAACCACCGACGAAGCAATGTGGTACTTAATTGGTGGTGCTGTTGCTGTGATTGTCGGTTTATACGGCGTCATTCGCGGCAAGTAAAAGCAAGTGTTAATCAAAAGCGAGCCTTAATGGCTCGCTTTTTTGTTGCGCTAGTCCTGCTGCACGTTTGGCAGACTAAGAGCGCGAAGCGATGCAACAATACCTAAGATTATGAGTAGACCAATTACTGCCTCAACGCCTGCATAGCTCTCTAACACACCAAGCAGAATACCTAGCAATAAGACAATACCGATTACTGTATTGGATACGGCTGTATATTGCGCGCGCGTTTCTTGAGTTGCCATGTCTACCAAGTAGGTTTTACGCCCGACTCGTGCGCCGTGGTGTGCTACAGCGGCGCTAAAAATAAGCAGCCCCGCTAACCACTGCTGCGCTAACAACTCTGGAGTTAACACATACAAGGCGAGAGCTGCAGCCATCACAAATGTTGCCATTGCGGCCGCCGCTGCCATGACATGGTGACTGGCGCTATCTGACCATTTCCCCCAAAACCGCCCCGCCAACATGCCGGCTAAACCGCTTGCTAACATAAGTCCACCTAGACTCGTTAAACTCCCCTCACCGCTACGTTGAATCATGACGACAATGTATGGAATGGCAAACGCGGAAGCCACCAGCAGGGCTCGTGTGAGAACAAACTGGCCAAAATTTTTATCCTGCCACAACAATCGAATCGATTTGAGTGCTTCAACGAGAGCATTACCACCGCCTTCAGTCGCTCCAGGTACTTCCGGTACACTAGCGTAAATAACTGCAGCAGCTAACCACAACAATGCGGCAAAACTCAGCAACAGGATGAATAACCAAGCATCGCCTTGTTGACCGACATTTGTATATTCGGGTGCAAAAATGATGACCAAAGCTGTCGCCAAAGATAGAAAACCTGCAACTGAAGCAGCGAGCCCAGACAAGCGGCCACGCCGAGTTTTCGAAATGGTTTTGCCTTGCACATCTTTGATGGCGACCGAGCATACGCCGCGAGATAAACTAAATAGCGCCAGCAATGTGACGACAGCCCAGCCCAATAAGGTACCTTCGGCAAGTAAAATAGCGACTACCATACCAAGTAGCGACAATGCTTGCCCGACGCTACCCACCACCCAAAACCATTTTCGAATGGGCGTTTGACGCATTTGTTGTGCAATAAATAATTGTGGCAGCAACGCTAACGATTCACGCAAGGGTACCAGTGCACTAATGAATACACTGGGTGCTCCTAGTGCGGTTAGCATCCACGGTAATACCAAACGAGCGCTAACGAGTGAATCACCTAGCTTAGTTAGTGTTAGCGACCATAAGTGCGCCATAAAGGCTTGCGGTTGATCATTACAAGCACTCTCTGGAATATCTTTGCAGACACGAGCATCTTCATCCTCAGCTAACAATCCGTACATGCGGTCGGTAAGCTTCGACATAAGCTCTCCTCGTGGGCGGTGAATTTATAGATGGTGATGTTGCAGGTGGTGGTGTAATTCGTACCAAAGTTGACTAATAGTTTGTGAGAGCTCTAGCCAATTTTGCAAATGTTGAACATCCACACGCTCGCCCGATGCGCCTTCATATGCGTTAATAAAAGCTCGTTGCTCCGAACGTTCAAGCTGATTCACTTGAATACAGTTGGCTAAATCAAAATAGCGCTCACCAAGACCTGAGTACTCCCAGTCAATCACTTGCGGCGGCTGACTTAGAAAGACATGATGAAAGGCCAAATCATTGTGACAAAATACCGGATTATTACCAAAACTATCTAATAGTTTTCGTTGTAGCTGTAAACGCTTCTGAAATTGTCTTGCTCGTTCTGGTTCATACTGCGCTAAATTATCGCAATAGCGCTGTACGCGGCTACGTAACGACCACACTGGAACATCGACAGGTAAACGATGGATGTGCGCGCAAATTTCACCAAGGCGCTGAATTTTTGTTCCCATCGATTTACTGTCGTGAGCGAGATCAGGCGTTTCAATAAACGCTTGGAGCATAAGCCCTTGAACTGCGTCATAATGAAGTACTTCCGGAGCCAAGCCGTGATTAAACAGTATCTGTTGCACGGCAACTTCTTGGTCGCGATCAAGCCCGTAAGGATGGTCAAAGCGAAAATGTTTGAGTACGTAGATGCCGCTCGTCGAAGTGATTTTATACACATCATTAGCGACACCCCGCAACAACGGTTCGGTTTTCATCACCCCATGTATCGGTAAGTTTGTTAACCAGTGTTGCTGCATAATTCCTTTTGACCTCGGCGCCAATTCCACATGGCATATAGTATCAACAAGATATAGATTGCAAAAAGCCCGCTGGTTTTCTCAAACCCTTTCACGGCATATAAGTAAATATACACACTATCAATGACAAGCCAATATAACCAATTAGAAAACAACTTGCGGGTTAGCAACCACGTTGCGAAGAGGCTGTAAATGGTGGTAAAGCTATCCAGCCAAACTTGGTCGGCGTCGGTATAGCGTTCAAGCAACCATGCACAGCAACTCGCTATCAGCGCCAGCACAACAATGGCACGCACATGCCACCACCAAGAATATTCCGCAACATCTTGCGCGGCAGCTCGTGCCTCACCAAATCGCCATTGCCACCAACCATAGGCCGAAAGCGCTACGTAGATAGCTTGCAGCCCTGACTCCATGTAGAGCTGCACTTGAAACATCAAGTAGGTATATATTGCGCAACTGATTGCCCCTGCTAACCAACACCAAACCGATTGGCGCGCAGCTAACCACAAATACAGCAACGCAAAAGCAATGGCGATATTTTCCAAGCTCTCGCTCCCAATTACATTGCGTAATTAAATGTTATACCAACGCGGCGCGGTTCACCCCACTGGACATAAGTCGTAGGTTGATATTCATCACGCGGGTCGTTACCGAAGTAGAAGCCGCGAGTAGCGTAATCTTCGTCGGTTAAGTTACGCCCCCACAAAGTAATACGCCACGCATCAACTTGCCACTGTAAACTGGCATGCAATAAATTATAAGACTCACTTTGGCTGTTGTGAGAATCAGAAAAATAGAAGCTATCTTTACTGTCAACTTGCACCGTAGCACTTAAGTTTTCAGTCACTTGCCAGTTGATACCGGTATTAACTTGATACCCTGGCGCGTGAGCTTGATCGCGGCCTTCCATATCGATGCCATCTTCGGTGACAAAACCTTCAATCTTTGTATTCAGTAGGCCGACGTTAGCAAACCACCATACCTTTGGTGTCAGCGCAACATTCAACTCCGTTTCAAGACCGTAAACTTTACCACCGGCGGCATTTTCAATGTAGCCAATAAACGTTTGCGCGCGGTTTATCCAACTTTTCAGCTGCACATCATCACGATTTTGTGCAAACAATGCCACATTAAGCGACAGCGTATCATCTACATTAATATACTTATAACCCGCTTCTAGGCTAGTTAAATACTCTGGAGCAAAGCTCGAGCGCTGTAACAGAAAGTCTTCGAGCTCTGGATTATCTGTTGCTTTGCCGAGCGCTTCGGCATTAACACCACCGGTTTTGTAGCCACGCGACCAGGTTAAATAAGCCATCTGCCCAAAGGCTGGACTATAGCTTAAGCTCACACGGCCGCCGAGCATGGTGTCTCGAAGTTTAACTCCCACCGTGTTGGAATCTTGATAGACGTTACGATATCGCTCCAGACGCAAACCAGTGGTCAACTGCCATTGATCGCTCAAATATTGGGTGATTTCGCCGTAAAGTGCGTGGCGTTTACTTTCGTAATCACTGTTAAACATATCATCGGCGTAAGTATCCCAGTTCATGAATTCACGTCGCAAGTTTTCAGCACGACTAAGATGATACCAACCAATAACCCAGTCGGTTGAAAGACCCATCAAGTCTATCGGTTGTGTACTTAACCAACGTGCTTCCAAAGTATGATCAAGACGTTCACGCCAATATGCATCCGTAGACGAATATTCCCAGCCCGGAGCAATACCAACGTAACTCCAATCTTCATCATAGCTATACAGCGTATCAGCGCTTAACACACTGTAGCTAAAAACTGTTTCGTGCGTTTCTGCGCCACTGTAGGTTAACGCCATCCGCGCAGCCTTCATGGTTGCATCATCTTCGCCAGGTTCGTCGGACAGCGTTTGCCGCGTATTATCCAGTGAAAATGCATCATAACCATTGTCTTGGCGGTACAGGTGCGCGGTTGACCGTAACTGCCAATGGTCAGCAATATCTGTCCACAAATTAAACCGCGCGATGCGCTCTGAGCGTGATTGCGTATCGTCTCGTTGCAGATAGGTATTTTCAGTAAAACCATCATCCGCTTGCTGATAAACGCTCAACCGAGCACGGCCAAGAGCGCCGAGCTCACCACCGGCCGCAAAGCCTCCCTCAACAGCGCCATAATTCGCCGCGCCGAGTTGCCAAAAGCCATCAAATTTATCGCGCGCTTTAGTGCTCTCAAGAATCAACATACCGGCCATACCATCAGCACCAAAGCGACCACTCTGCGGCCCGCGATAGACTTCCACTTGGCTGATATCGAAAAGCTGTGCTGCCTGACCTAAACCGCTGTAGTTAATACCGTCAATAAGTATGCCAACTGACGGATTAATCGGATCAACAAACTGACTGCGCTCACCGATACCGCGAATTTGTAGAAAGCGAGCACGAGAGCTGCCGCTAGAGAAGTTCAGATTTGGAACGACGTTTAGTACGTCTTCCATATGCGTGCCATGACGTTGCCCTATAGCATCTGAAGTGAGCACTGACACACTGGTTGGCGCTTCATTGACGTATAACGAACGATATTGACCTTGAACAGCAATACGTTCAACTGGGTCATCGGCAGCTACTGCTGCAACGAATAGTAAAGCAGGTGATAACATGGATTATTTCCTCAAAAACTTGTTCAGAAACAATCCGGTCGGGCAGGTTTTATAATGGAGTTTAATTGCTACCATCCCTACGCCAGTATTAACCGGATCAGGTGCAAAGGGTTTGCAAAACTGCATCTCAGCCAAACTGCACAAACCTGTGTCAGCAAGGCACCCCTTGGTAAATTGCGCGGCGAGTATAACAGAACTGGTTAGATAAACGCCAGCGCATCTCCGTAAAGTTGGGTTAACGGCAAACCTTGCGCATGAAATGCGTCACGAATGACTCGTACCATTTCAAAGCGTCCAGCCACGTAAATATCAGCTTCATTGAGGTCCGTCTGTTCAGCCATTACCGCATGGTGAACCAAGCCTTGCGCGCCATGCCAAGTTTCAGGAGCATGTTCAACGACTGGGCGGTAATGCATATTTGCATGACGATCCGAAAGCTCTTGCAACTGTTTATCGAGGTACAAGTCTTCTGGCTTACGTCCACCCCAGTAGAGCGTCACGGGGCGCTTCGAATCACTACGCAAGTGCGCTTGTAAAATTGACCACGTATATGAAAATCCTGTACCGCCAGCGATTAATATAAGTGGGCGCTCACTGTCACCACGAAGCCATGCGTTGCCTAGCGGTGCTTCAATTGTGATCGCACCGGTATCGCGCATTTTTTGCAGTACTTCCATCGCATACGGGTTATCTGGCGTGGCACCAACATGAAGCTCAAGTTCTGAAGTTTTCGAAGGACACGAAGCAATCGAGAACGGCCGTTTGTCACGCTCTCCCATAACCACTTGAATATATTGCCCCGCTTGAAACTCAATGGGTTCCGGCAGCGCTAATACAATGCGATAAACAGTTGGCGTCAAATTTTCTATGGTCGCAACACGACACACGAATTGTTTCATAACAGCTTAGTTTCCTTAAAGAATGTCCAGTTCGTCCCACAATGCATCAACGCGTTGCTTCACTTCAGCATCCATGACAATTGGCACGCCCCATTCGCGATCCGTTTCACCTGGCCACTTATTCGTTGCGTCCATTCCCATTTTTGAGCCAAGACCAGATACTGGTGACGCAAAATCGAGATAATCAATTGGTGTATTTTCAACCAACACTGTATCGCGCGCCGGATCCATTCGGGTCGTCATGGCCCAAATAACGTCTTTCCAATCGCGTGCGTTCACATCGTCATCGCAAACAATCACAAATTTCGTATACATGAACTGGCGTAAGAAACTCCACACACCCATCATCACGCGCTTGGCATGACCAGCATACTGTTTCTTCATGGTGACTACGGCCACGCGATACGAACAGCCTTCAGGCGGTAAATAAAAATCCACAATCTCAGGAAATTGCTTTTGTAGTAGAGGCACAAACACTTCATTTAGCGCGACGCCAAGCACAGCCGGTTCATCCGGTGGACGACCGGTATAGGTACTGTGATAAATCGGTTTCTCACGCATGGTGACATGGGTCACAGTAAATACTGGAAACTCATCCACTTCGTTATAATAGCCGGTGTGATCGCCATATGGTCCTTCCGGCGCCGTCTCATCAGGTGCGATATAGCCTTCGAGAATAATTTCAGCGTGCGCTGGCACCTGCAAATCGTTGCTAATACATTTTGCGACTTCGGTTTTGCCATCACGTAACAAACCCGCAAACGCGTATTCAGATAGGCTGTCCGGAACCGGCGTCACAGCGCCCAGAATCGTTGCTGGATCAGCGCCAAGAGCAACAGCCACAGGGAAGTTTTCACCCGGATGTGCACGCTTCCACTCATGAAAATCAAGTGCGCCACCACGGTGCGATAACCAGCGCATGATTACCTTATTTTTGCTAAGCAACTGTTGCCGGTATATACCTAAGTTTTGTCGCTCTTTATGTGGACCACGGGTTACCGTAAGCCCCCAAGTAATCAGCGGCGCAACATCGCCGGGCCAGCAATGTTGAATGGGCAACTTGGTCAAATCAACATCATCGCCAGAGAGCACAATTGATTGGCACGGTGCTTTTTTTAGCTGCTTCGGTGACATGCTGAGTACTTTTTTGTACATCGGCAGCATGTTAATAGCATCGCGAAAACCTTTTGGCGGCTCGGGCTCTTTCAAAAATGCCAGCAACTTACCAACATCACGCAAAGCTTCAACTGATTCTTGCCCCATGCCCAAAGCGACCCGTTCAGGTGTACCAAACAAGTTCGCCAGCACTGGAACATCGTGACCTTTCACGTTTTCGAACAACAACGCAGGTCCTCCCGCCTTCAACGTGCGGTCGGCAATCTCGGTCATTTCAAGATAGGGATCAATTTCATGTTGTATGCGCTTTAGTTCACCGCGCTTTTCCAACAACGCCATGAAATCGCGTAGGTCTTGATATTTCACTTAGGCTCTCGCTGTGGTTAATGATTTACCAATAAGTCAGGGCGCAGTATAAATGTTTTTGTTATAGTTTTCAGCGCTGACTCGACGAACTCATAGGGATATCGTAATGCTGGCTTTTTGGATCATCGCACTCGTGACTGGTTTACTTGCACTGACCAGTTTATTACCGCGTTTGAACAAGACAATTTGGTGGGTACGCATTTGGGACTTTCCACGATTGCAGCAGAGCGCTGTGGCATTGCTCCTATTAATGGCTAGCACGGTTTTCCTGCCCGCTAACCAAATCAGTACCTGGTTGTTGGTTAGCGTTCAATTGGTTTGTGGCGCCTGGCAATTTTGGTGGATATTTCCCTACACGCCCTTTGCAGCGCGCACGGTCAAGCGCTACAAACGCAAGCGCGATGAGCCAAACGTTGATGAGCATATCCGGCTTTTAACCGTGAATGTATTAGAACCAAATCGTCGCGGCGTCGAATTAACCCAAATCATAAACGATAACCGTCCGGATATTATTGTCGCTGTGGAAACAGACGAATGGTGGGAACAGCAATTCAGTGATATTGAAGATGACCTACCGCATGTTATTCGAAAACCGCAAAATAACTTGTACGGCATGATGGTGTACTCGAAATGGCCGATGACCAACATTGAAGTCACCGACTTAATTCAAGAAGGTGTGCCGTCAATGCATTTTGATTTGCAACTACCAACGCGTGTTGTGCGCATGCATTGTGTTCATCCAGCACCGCCAAGCCCAACAGAAAATGAAAAATCGAAACAACGCGATAACGAGTTAATGCTCGTCGCTAGACGGGCTCGTCAGGAAACTGGTCCGGTTATTGTTACTGGCGACTTAAATGACGTGGCATGGTCAAAATCGACTCGAGCCTTCTTAAAAGAAAGTCAGTTGCTTGATCCGCGCATGGGGCGTGGTATTTATAATACCTTCCATGCTCAAGTTCCAATTATGCGCTGGCCGCTTGACCACGTGTTTCACAGTGAACACTTTATGCTGGTAGCGCTCAAACGGCTTCCACCGTTTGGCTCAGATCATTTTGCGTTGCTGACCGAGTTAGCGCTAAAAAGCGAAGTTTCAGCTTAGTCAGACGCGCGAACAAAACGAATAAACCGCGAAACCGCTGGGTTATCGTTAAACTCGCTACCATCAAAGAAATCAATATAGCGACCCAGTGCTAATGGCGCAGGGTCGATATCTTCGGCATCAGGGGTATTGGTCCAAAATGGTGCGCTTGGTGTTTCTGGAAACACTTCAGTGCGAATGGCCGGATCAAAACACGCATATTCAACTAAAGTTGCGAGTTCTTTGATGTTTGGTAAACGCCAATCTGTCACATCGCCATGACTAAAATCATCCTGCGCGTTTAACGCAACGCTCCAATCGGTCACTGCTGTCGGCGAACCTGTGCAACTGTTATTGCTTGCATCATAAGCTTGACCATATAAGCACAGTGACCACGTTAACCCAGTGCGCACATCGAGAACCGTGCCGTCACGATTATCGTAGAACTGGTCAGGTGCAGTATTTGGTTTAATTGATTCATATTTGCAGGAAGCTTCAACAACGCCGTTTAAGCCCACAACACATGCCACTAGCGATAGATACGATAATTTTTTCATTGCTGACCTCCTTGTTTAGTCGCTAACAGCCGGGTTACGTGCGGCACGAATACTAATGTAATCATTTTTATTGCACAGCATTCGACGTGAGTTTTGAATATCCCAACACCATGCCGCACCAGAGTTATCAGCGGCAGGCGATGACGTCATGATTTTGTCAGAGCTAAACTGTGCAACATCTGGGAAATAATTAACGTCATACGATAACATTTGACCGAATAGCGAACTGCTTTGTGCTTCATTCACAGTTGGTAGACGCCAGTCACTGAAACCACAATAGCCAAGTACATTTAAGTAATTGAGATAATTCTCGCTGGTACAACCCGCTTCATAGTCAATCTCACCACCTTCGATACCTGGAAATTCACACGTTGCTGCGGTGTAGTACGTCTCATCCGCGTTAGGCTCGAGTTCATTCGGGCTGTAGGTTCCAGCGTTACCGGCATTATTAGCTGGATCTGAGTTATACCAACGGTACAGATTCGCTGGATTATTCCATCCTTCGATATAAGTTGGGCTACCCCAAACTGCATATACGGTGCCTGACAAGTTATCGCGCACACATTCAAAAGCCGTTGCTGTGCGCGGCAATGCGTTGCCGTTAAAATCGAGTTTGGTGAAGTTTAAATTACCTTGGC
This sequence comes from Pseudidiomarina andamanensis, assembly GCF_009734345.1. Taxonomy (GTDB): domain Bacteria; phylum Pseudomonadota; class Gammaproteobacteria; order Enterobacterales; family Alteromonadaceae; genus Pseudidiomarina; species Pseudidiomarina andamanensis. Next base: position 1,539,947 of record NZ_CP032551.1, read on the forward strand.
CGTCGTCATGGAAGGTTCCTTCAGCGCCAGTATCCCGACCATAATCAGCATCTTGATTTTCGTAACCTGCCTCTGGCGTAGTTGCATTATAAGTTCCTGCATTGTAGTAACCGACAAAGCCGGAATCTGCTAATACAGCGTCACCAGAAATCATGACGGTTAAGATGCTTCTGGACGCATTGATGGATGCCCCATCAGCATTGTTTAAGCCCAAGATAATAGTTTCTCCGCCTTCTTTGAGATTATCACTGAGCATGGTTAACGGAACTTCAATTTGTGTTGTAAAGGCTGGAATTGTGAATGTTTGCTCATTGATTGTGTAATCACTGTCGCGAGTTGCGGTACCAGCTAAACTCACAGCAAAACTAATTGGTGTTTCTGAGGCGTGACTTAAGCGAGCTAGTACTTCAATTTCACCCGCTTGCTCAGACGTTCTGAATTGCGGTTGACTGAATTGTAGCGAAGGAATTGCATCGTTGTTTTTAATGGTTACTTCAATTGACGTAACACCTAACTCGAGACCTGACGCGCCAGAGAAGTTGACGCTAAACGATTTGTCACTGCCGTAATAATTATTCGAAATAATTGGTATTGAAAATGACTTCGAGCTTTGCCCTGCAACGAATTCGAGTGCTCCTGAAGTCGAGCGATAATGCTCAGCTGCGAGTGCCGTTCCGTTTGCGGTTGCGTAATTCAATGAAACTGTTGAGTCAGGCGCTTCCGATAAAGTGACAACAATTTCCGCTTGCACCGCATCATTCGGAGTCAATTCTGTGACTGAGACACTCTGCGCGGTTGCTACTGGTGTTGTTTGAGAACCGCCGCCATCACCACCACCGGTAGGGTCACCACCCGGTGGCTGACCATTTTGGAAAACCTCTCCATCGCCACAACCGACAAGCGATAATGCCAATAATGAAGAAACTAAGAAACGATGCTTTGGCGCCATCTCAACAAATCCTTTTTAATTGTCATAATTTTTTATAACAATTAATAACGAGAAATAGCGTACAGCGCAAGTGAATTAACAAATTAAGGAAGGTATTAAAAAAGCGGCCTTGCGTGGGAATTAGCAAGACCGCTGATTAGATTAACTCTTTTGGCGTTTCATCGCTTCAAAGAATTCATCATTCGTTTTAGTCATCTGCAGTTTATCGATGAGGAATTCCATTGCTTCAGTTTCGCCCATTGGGTGAACGATCTTACGCAAAATCCACATCTTCTGAAGTTCATCCTGCGATGTCAGTAACTCTTCGCGACGCGTGCCAGAACGGTTGAAATCGATGGCTGGGAATACACGTTTCTCAGCAATCTTACGGTTTAAGTGCAGCTCCATGTTGCCGGTGCCCTTAAATTCTTCGTAAATGACTTCATCCATTTTCGAACCCGTATCAATCAATGCGGTTGCTATAATTGTTAAACTACCGCCTTCTTCGACATTACGAGCCGCACCAAAAAAGCGCTTCGGTTTATGTAGCGCGTTCGCGTCAACACCACCGGTTAATACTTTGCCTGAGCTCGGAATTACAGTGTTGTAGGCACGAGCTAAACGCGTGATCGAGTCAAGCAAAATCACCACATCTTTCTTGTGTTCAACCAAACGCTTGGCTTTCTCAATCACCATTTCCGCTACTTGAACGTGACGGCTCGCCGGCTCATCGAAGGTTGAAGCAACCACTTCACCTTTCACCAAGCGATGCATCTCTGTCACTTCTTCTGGACGTTCGTCAATAAGAAGTACCATCAACACGCATTCAGGATGGTTGGCGGCAATTGACTGGGCAATATTTTGGAGCAATAAGGTTTTACCTGCTTTCGGAGGTGCCACAATCAAGCCACGTTGGCCTTTACCAATCGGCGATGCTAAATCGAGAACTCGAGCAGTAATGTCTTCGGTTGAACCATTACCACGTTCCATGCGCATACGTTCGTCGGCATGTAATGGGGTTAAGTTCTCAAATAAAATTTTGTTGCGGGAGTTTTCAGGTTTGTCGAAGTTAACTTCGCGGATCTTCAGGAGGGCAAAATAACGTTCGCCTTCTTTCGGCGGTCGAATCTTTCCTGATACGGTATCGCCGGTACGCAAGTTAAAGCGTCGAATCTGACTTGGCGAGACATAGATATCGTCTGGACCAGCCAAGTAAGATGAGTCGGCTGAACGCAAGAAGCCGAAGCCATCTTGCAAGATTTCCAGCACACCATCACCGTAAATGTCTTCACCACTTTTCGCATGCGCTTTTAAAATGGCAAAAATAATATCTTGTTTGCGCATACGCGCCATGGACTCTAGGCCCATTGTGTCTGCGAGCTGAACCAGCTCATTCACAGGTTTGTTTTTTAATTCTGTTAGATTCATAGGGGGGTTATGACTTTTTTGGCCAATGGAAATAGTTGTACGTTTATTTAGTTAAACCAGTTTCGTTAAATCAGTTCGGGATTTGACTGCTCGGCTGCCGGAAGGCTGGCACCCTGAAGAATTGTTATGCAGGGAAAAGTAACACTTAAATGGAAAAACGTCCAGTTTTTCAGCTCATTTTGTGCAAAAGCTCAGCAAAGGTTGCCAAAGATCATCTTCAACAACCCGCTGAATCTGTCTAGCAATTACAGGTTTTGTTCAATGAACTCAGCCAGTTGTGCTTTTGACAACGCACCTACTTTAGTACCTGCAACTTCACCGTTCTTGAACAACAACAGGGTAGGAATACCGCGAATGTTGTACTTTGGTGGGGTTTGGTTGTTGTGGTCAACGTTCAGTTTACCGACAGTGATGCGGTCGCCGTATTCATTGGCAATGTCGTCCAAGATTGGGGCGATCATTTTGCATGGACCACACCACTCGGCCCAGAAGTCTACTAATACTGGCTTGTCAGAATTAAGAACATCGCTCTCAAAACTTTCATCACTTAGCTGAACAATTTTGTCACTCATGATAATCTCCGCTGCTGAATTCGCGTGAAATAATAAAACACTATTATTTCTGTTTTTGAATGTTAGCGCAAACTGATATGCTTACGCCATGAGTAAAACACACTTAACAGAGACACGCTTCGCCGATCTCGACCTGCACCCGCAGGTATTGTCCGCACTGGAAAGTGCTGGATTTGAATATTGTACACCGATACAAGCATTGAGCTTACCGATTGCGTTAATCGGAAAAGACGTTGCTGGCCAGGCCCAAACCGGTACTGGTAAAACGATGGCGTTTTTAATTGCAACGTTTACGACGCTGCTTAACAACCCTCGTGACGGTGAGAAACGTTATCCGCGTGCCATTATTATGGCGCCAACGCGTGAGCTTGCTATTCAGATTGCCAATGATGCTGAACTACTCGCGAAGCATTGCGATATGCGCCTTGGCATTGTGTATGGGGGCGAAGGTTACGATTCTCAACGGCAACAGCTCGAAGAAGGCGTTGATATCCTGATTGGCACCACCGGTCGCTTGATTGATTACTACAAGCAAGGCATTTATCAACTCGATAAAATTCAAACGGTCGTTCTTGATGAAGCCGATCGGATGTTCGATTTAGGTTTCATCAAAGATATTCGCTACATGTTCAACAAAATGCCAGCGCCAGGCCAACGTCAAAGTTTGCTGTTTTCGGCGACGTTGTCGCAGCGCGTGCAAGAACTTGCTTATGAGCACATGGATTCGCCGACCAAAGTGGAAATCGAGCCATTGCGTAAAACCGGCGAGCGTATCAGCGAAGAGCTGTTTTATCCGTCGAAGCAAGACAAAATTAAGTTATTGCTGACGCTGATTGAAGAAGATTGGCCTGATAAGGCCATTATTTTCGCCAACACCAAACATACCTGCGAAAAAGTTTACAATTGGCTGGAAGCCGACGGTCATCGTGTTGGTTTGTTAACCGGTGATGTGCCGCAGCGCAAGCGATTGAAAATTCTTGAGCAATTCACCGATGGTGAGCTCGACTTTTTAGTTGCCACCGACGTTGCCGCACGCGGCCTTCACATTCCTGAAGTCAGTCACGTTTATAACTACGATTTGCCGGATGATTTTGAAGATTACGTGCACCGTATAGGTCGTACCGGCCGCGCTGGCGCAAGCGGCAAAGCGGTCAACTTAGCGTGTGAAGAGTATGTTTATAATCTTCCAGCGATTGAAGAGTATATTGGTCATAGCATTCCAGTGACCAAATACGACCCGACAGCACTGTTGACTGATTTAAAAACGCCACGTTCTAATAACCGTCGCCCGCGCGGAGGTCGCCGCAGTAGCGGTGGTAACCAACAGCGACGAAGTGGCGGTGGTCGTAAGCCGGCTCGGTAACTTACCATGACGCAGGACGCACGCTTCGCCGCAATTGATTTAGGCTCTAATAGTTTCCATTTAATTATTGCCACCGTGAAGCGTGACGGCCACTACCGAATTTTAGGTCGTTACCGTCAAAAGGTGCGACTTGCAGACGGTTTCGACGAGCACCTCAGTGTGAATGATGCCGCGATCACTCGCGGCATTGACTGTTTACGCGGGTTTGCCAATCTCCTTAAAAATATTCCCACTGAACGAATTCGTTGTGTTGCCACCGCAACGCTGCGTAAAGCGAGTAATAATGATGTCATGCTTGAGCAGTTCAAACAGGCACTAGGGCACGACATTGAAGTTATTTCTGGTGAGGCTGAAGCGCGCCTGATTTATCAAGGCGCAACCCAGCATTTGTTACACTCAAACAAATCTGTACTCGTGTTAGATATTGGCGGCGCAAGTACTGAAATTATTGTTGGCAGGGGCGTTCATCCAGAGCATTTAGTGAGCCTCGATATGGGGTGTGTCACATGGCAAAACCAATACTTCCCTGAACAAGTTATTAGTGAAGCAGCTTGCGAGAATGCCATAGTGGCTGCTAGCGACCTTATCGCGCCACACGCAACCCGTTTCAAGCAAGCGGGCTGGCAACACGTCAGTGGGGCTTCTGGGACGTTTCGTGCGCTTTATGATATGAACGAGCGAGGCCAACAACTCCCCATGTGTAAAGACTGGCTTCGTGACATTCTTAGCAAAGCCTGTGCTATCGGCCATGTGAGTGGCCTAGGAAAACTAGGTATTCGCCGTGATCGTCAAGCTGTCTTTGTTGGTGGGTTATGTATTTTGATTGCGTTAGTCGAACAGCTCAACATTCAGCGCGTAGAAATTGCTGAGGGAGCTCTTCGAGAGGGTCTGCTTATTGATATGCTGACCCACTCGATGCCGCAATAATTTATTTTTGCTGCAGTTGTTGGGCCGCATACTTCGCAAAGTACGTCAAAATACCGTCGGCACCAGCACGTTTGAAGCCTAACAATGACTCCATAATCACCGCTTCACTTAACCAGCCGTTGGCAATTGCCGCCTGCATCATCGCGTACTCGCCGCTGACTTGGTAGGCAAACGTAGGAACTTTAAAGGTATCTTTTACACGACGCACAATATCAAGGTAAGGCATGCCAGGTTTCACCATGACCATATCGGCACCCTCGTCAATATCCAAAGCGACTTCATGCAGCGCCTCATCAGAATTCGCTGGGTCCATCTGATAGGTTTTCTTGTCACCACCTTTCAAATTTCCAGCTGAGCCAACGGCATCACGGAATGGGCCATAGAATGCCGAAGCATATTTGGCTGAGTACGCCATAATTTGCACATTAATATAACCGTGCTCTTCCAATGCTTCACGAATCGCACCAATACGACCATCCATCATATCGGATGGCGCAACCACATCGGCGCCTGCACGTGCATGAGATAATGCTTGGCGCACTAACGCCTCGGTCGTGATATCGTTTTGGACATAGCCTTGATCATCGATGATGCCGTCTTGTCCGTGTGTCGTGAACGGATCGAGCGCAACGTCAGTAATCACACCAAGTTCAGGCAATTCAGCTTTTATAGCGCGCACTGCACGTTGGGCAAGTCCGTTATCATCCCAAGCCGCCTCAGCAGTCAGTGACTTATCTTCCGCTGGCGTCACTGGAAATAATGCCACAGCGGGAATTCCCAATGCTGCAATTTCTTTGCATTCTGCCACCAACAAATCAATCGATAAACGCTCTACACCTGGCATCGAAGCCACTTTCTCGCGCTGTTTTTCACCCGGCAATACAAATACTGGGTAAATAAAATCAGCAGCACTGAGCTGATTTTCAGCAACCATACGGCGGCTAAAATCGTGACGACGTAAACGGCGCATACGACGGAACGGAAATTGACTGACATGCTGCATAAATTGTCCTTCGCTTATTCAGTTGAGGAAGACGCAGAGCGCTCTTGTTCCACAATAACGCGGATTTGATCGCGTCCAGCAGCTTTCGCTCGATAAAGAGCATCATCGGCCGCGGCTAACAATTGTGTTGGCTGATCATAGACGCCTGCCGCAGCAACCGCAACACCAATACTGACGGTAATATGCATTGGTCCATGATCGGTATCAAAAGGATGCTCACGAACAACCTGTGCCAGCTTCACAGCTAAATCGCGAGCGCCAACTTCGTCTGTATCGGGTAGCAGCAAGGTAAATTCTTCACCACCATAACGATACAAAGTATCGCTAGCGCGGCGAAGGCTACGTTTGAGTAAATTCGCCAAATCAATCAAGATTTGGTCACCTAATAAGTGTCCGTAGCTATCATTGAGTGCTTTAAAATGATCAATATCGAGCATGATTAGCGTTAAACTGGTGCCATTACGTCGACAACGGCGGAATTCACGTTTGAATTCTTGATTTAGGAAACGACGATTATACAGTCCGGTTAAACCATCTTCGTTACTGCGTTGCTCAAGCTCTTGATTTGCCTTCTGCAAACGCACCATAACCCGCTCTAATTGTTCGGTACGCTCCGAAACCATATCTTCAAGTTGATGATTCATTTGCTCTTTCAGTGCGAGCTGCTCTTTACGACCATCATTGAAGCGAATTGCTAGCGCCCAGGACAACAACAAAACTTCAAACGCCGATGCCCCCATAATCGCGTAGCGCTGCACGAATACCGATTCAAACAGGCCCAAATAACCCAACGCGTTGACACAAATTGCGGCCAGCAAGGCGCTTAATGCCAATGTATAAATGCGCGCATAAATGAGTCCGCGACGCCATAGAACAATGCCACTACTTAGCAAAAATGAAGAGCAAACAACAGCTAAAATTAGTACAAATGGAATAAGCATGGCATATGGCACAAATAAGCTTAATACGAACGTGATGCCATATATCACCATGAATCGGCGCAACCAGCGATGGATAGTCATACTATGAATTTTGGTTTGTAGCACGCCCATCGTAACGAGTGTCGCAAATATAATCATGATGCTACCGATCATGGTCACAATGCGATCTTGTAACCATATCCAGTTGGGCCATAAATACTGATACCCAACACCATCAAGACCTGCCATGAGCAAGCCAATAGAGAGTGTATAAGCGGAGTAATTTAAGAAACTGATGTCGCGGGTGACAAGAAAATTAAATAGGTTATAGATAGCCATGCACAGCAATAGCCCAAAATAGAGCCCTGTCGCCGCTACTTGGTACTGATTCGCTTCCATAAAATCAAGTGGTTCCCAAATTTCTAGCGGGAATCGCAACGAGCTCTCAGTTCGCACACGAATATAAATATCATGGGCATCATGCGTCGGTACTGGTACAACAAAGTTCTTATTATGAACCGGACGCTCGTTAAACGGCAGTTGATCACCCATGTGAAGATGCTTCAGCACTTCACCAGACTTCACGAAATAAACATCGATACTATCGAGCAACGGATAGCCAAGATAGAGCATTCTATCAGCGGCGTGCTCATCGACACCGACGCGAAACCAGTATGCTTCTGGTGTATAACCGAACGATACAGCCTCATGCTCGGGTATGGTTTGCCAATCTTGCAGGGGAGAATCTATCAGTTGCTGTAGCGATGTTGTCTCGCTCTCTTGCTGATAGTAAATAAGTGGTTTCGCCGGCTCTGCCCGAGCCTCACACAACGCGCCCCCAAAACACAACACCACCAGTAGAATCATCCACTGCTGGAAAGTTTTGTATGTCATAGCTTCCCTATTTTGTAAAAAAACGAAGGCTGTTTTGCCAAGTTTGGGCAGCTATTTCTCTGACTTCCTGGTGTCTTAGCTGCGCCAAAAATTTACCTATTTCAGGTAAATAACAGGGCTCATTTTGTGCTGGTCGAGGGCGAATCGTTCGCGGTAATAAAAATGGTGCATCCGTTTCTAGTAGCAGACGCTCTGCCGGAATATCCAGCACAGCTTGCTGCAACTCAAGCCCTCGACGTTCGTCACACAGCCAACCTGTTATCCCTATATAACAACCAAGATCGAGATAACGTGCAAGTTCTTTTTTGCCACCAGTAAAACAATGCGCCAACATGCGCGGAATTTCAGATTGGTAACGTGCTAATAATTCACATTGTTGTTGATGGGCATCACGTTCATGTAAATAAACTGGCAACTGCAATTCTGCGGCAAGAGCTAATTGCGCTTCAAATACTTCTAGCTGGGTTTCTTGCGGCGAGTAATTACGATTGAAATCAAGTCCACACTCACCTATGGCGACTACATTGGGGTGCTTTGCGAGCTGTTTGAGTTGAGCGATAAAATCAGATGCGGCGCCGGCGGCATCATGCGGATGAATGCCAACAGTGGCGAGCAGTTGGTCTGGATAGCGCTCGCACAGCGCCACAGCGTCGGCACTTTCCTGTAAGTTCGTACCAATTACGAGCATCTTTTCAACACCAGCAGCGGCGGCGCGTTCAAGCACCGCCTCCACATGACGGAAAAGCTTACCGTTGGTTAAATTGACGCCGCAATCAAACCAGCGCATTACTTGATGCGTTTAACACGCGTACGACGTGGGCTGTCTTCGCGCCCCAGAAAGAAGTAACTACCAAATAACCCGCGCTCAAGATAATACGGCTCGCCTTCTTTAATAGTGAACCGCTCAGCACTGATTTGTTCCCAAACTTGGCCATCCGTTGTTTCAATGGTCAACACGCCCACTTTGTTTCGTGAGTGGCTTGCAATGCGGATATCCATACGATCAGGTTCCGCTGCCTCGGCCTCTTCGTCCGGCAAGTGTTCAAAACCAAACCGTTCACGTTTACTTTGCGCTGTCTCTTTTGATTGCGCTCGACCTTGATTACCAGCTCGCTCTTGAGCTCGCTCAGCGGCAGGGGTGCCAGCTACCGGACTATTATTGTTTGTCACAGCGGTGTTCGAGGATGTGTTTCCTGCCGCAACGTCATCAAAGCAAACGAGACGTTTTAGCGGATTTTTAATAGTTGTACATTGTGCTAACTGTTGCTCTAACGACTGCGCTTGGGCTGGGCTTGAAATCGCCCACATTACCGACATGGCAGCAACTGAAAGAAACACAAACTGCTTGGTCATAATTTAATCCTGATGTTGTTCGGTTTTTGATTCGGTTGAATATAGACCCGCAATCACTAATCCAAGTTCAAACAATAACCACATTGGTATTGCTAACAAGGTTTGCGAAATGACGTCGGGCGGCGTGAGTAACATACCCACAACGAAAGCACCGACAATAATATATGGACGCTTTTTACGCAATGAAGTGACATTGGTGACCCCTGTCCAACACAATAAAATGATGGCAACTGGGGTCTCGAAGGCAATGCCAAAAGCCATGAATATAGTCAGTACAAAATCGAGGTAGCTAGCGATATCGGTTGCAACCGTCACTCCAGTTGGCGCAGCTGAAGCAAAAAAACTAAGCGCAAGCGGAAGTACCACAAAATAAGCGAAAGCTGCGCCAGCATAGAACAGTAGCGTACTACTTGCGAGTAGTGGCACAACCAAACGTTTTTCTTTGCGGTATAACCCAGGTGCAATAAATGCCCAGAGTTGCCACAATAAATAGGGCACGGCAATCGCGATGGAGACCACGAACGCAAGCTTGAAAGGAGTGAAAAATGGCGTTGCAACATCGGTGGCTATCATGCTGGCACCCTGCGGAAGGCTTACCAACATTGGAGCGGCTAATAAATGATAGAGCTCTTCAGCAAAAACGGCTGCCACCACAAAAACTAAGCCAACAGCGATAACACTGCGCAACAGCCGGTTGCGGAGTTCTAGTAAATGATCGAGCAACGGTGACTGACTACTCATGTTTATCGCTATCGTCTTTCTTGGTTACTGCCGCATCGTCATGCTTCGGTGCATACGGGCGCTGCACTTGCTGTGCCGCCGCTTTTAACTCAGCGACAGAGCGCTGTAGCTCTGGCGGCAATTTATCCATGTCTAGTTGTTCGGCTTGCTGCAAATGCTCATGCAATTCTTTAATGCGCAGCTCATGTTTAAGCTCATTCTGCACATTACTTGAGAATTCTCGAACGCTTTTCACTGTGCGCTGCAAGGCACGCAACGCACCCGGCAACCGTTCTGGGCCCAACACGATTAAGCCCAAAATGGCAATCACGATGAGTTCCCAAAAGCCGATATCAAACATGTGTATTACTTATCTTTGTCTTGATCGGCAGCTTGCTGTTTTTGATCCAGCTGTTTTTTGTCTGCGTTATCGTCTGTCGGTTCATCGCTAACAGATTTCTTGAACCCTTTTACTGCAGAGCCCAAATCAGACCCAATGTTGCGTAAACGCTTGGTGCCGAATAACAGCACCACAATCACTAAAATAATCAGTAATTGCCAAAGACTTACTCCACCCATGTCATGCCTCGTTTTCTATGATTTTGTTCGACGCCACAATACTGCGCCGCATAGCACAGCTGTTGCCGCAGTAGATGCAACCAGCCACAGCGGTTGCTCGGTTACATATAAAATTGTGGTACTAATAATCAAGCCACAGGTTACTGCGGCCCAGCCAATTTGACGGCTTTGTCGCTGCTGCGCATCACGCATCTGTGCTAACAGTTGCTGCTGCGCAAGCGCCTGCGGCCGGTGGCTTTTCAGGTAATCATAAAGCAAGGTTGGCATTTCTGGCAGTTTTTCTGCCCAAAACGGTGCGTTTTCTTGTACCGAACGCACTACCGCCCGCCAACCGAGTTGTTCCTTCATCCATTTTTCTAAAAATGGTTTTGCGGTTTGCCACAAATCTAGCTGGGGATAAAGCGTGCGCCCTAAGCCTTCAACGTACAACAACGTTTTTTGCAGCAACACCAACTGCGGCTGCACTTCCATTTCAAAACGCCGAGCCGTATTGAATAAATTCACCAGCACATGACCGAAAGAAATATCCGCTAACGGCTTATTAAATATAGGTTCACAAACCGTGCGAATTGCCGACTCAAACTCTTCAACGTTGATGTGAGCTGGCACCCAGCCTGAATCCACATGCAACTCTGCTACTTTGCGGTAATCACGATTAAAAAACGCCAAGAAATTTTCAGCTAAATAACGTTTATCTTCGCGATTGAGCGTACCCACAATACCGAAATCAATACCGAGATAACTGGGATTATCCGGATTATCGCGCGACACGAAAATGTTGCCCGGATGCATATCTGCATGGAAAAAGCTGTCACGGAAAACCTGCGTGAAAAACACCTCCACGCCGCGCTCGGCAAGAATCTTCATATTCACGCCCATCGCCATCAAGGTATCGACATCACTCACTGGAATACCGTCAATGCGTTCCATCACCATCACATTATGGCGACTATAATCGCTGTATACCGTTGGTATGTAGAGCAGTGGCGAGTTTTCGAAATTACGCTTCAACTGAATGGCATTACCGGCTTCGCGAAGTAAATCCAACTCATCCAGAAGCGTTTTACGGTACTCTTTCACCACTTCTTTCGGCTTCAGCCGACGACCATCGGGCAAATGCCGAGCGAGTATGCCGGCTAGAGTTTCCATTAAACGCAAATCGGCATCAATGTCAGCGCGAATATCCGGACGAATCACTTTAATAACAACTTCAGCGCCCGCATCATCACCTTGCTTTAACCGCGCTGTATGCACCTGAGCAATCGAAGCTGATGCCAACGGCTGTACTGCAAAGTCATCAAATGCGTCATCAATGTGATTTAAGCCTAACGCTTTTTCGATAAGCTGTTGCGCTTGTTCACCAGGGAACGCACGTACTTTGTCCTGTAACTTGGCTAATTCGTTGGCAATATCTGGAGGCAATAAATCGCGGCGTGTCGACAGCATCTGACCAAACTTAACCCACACCGGCCCAAGTGATTCAAGCGCCAATCGCAATCGTTCCCCGGCAGGTTTTTGTTTGTGCTTATTGGGCATCCAAAACAGCCCATAGCGACCAATTCGTAAGCTCCAAGGTAACCAGTGCGCCGGAATAATCTCATCTAACCCGTAGGTTAAAAAGGTCTTCGCAATTTTATAGGCACGGCTAATGCGCTGACTCACGATTAGTTCCCTTTGTCACTTAATGGAAAATTGGTTTTAACATCACGCTCAATGCGATCAAGCTTGGCCCGCAATTGCTGCAGGTGTAATTTAAATTCTTCAAATTCGCTGGTGCTCACTAACACACGTTTTTCTTCAATCAACACATCGCGAACCCAAGCTTGCTGATCAGCTAACGCTTGCTGAAGCCACTGTTTTCCGCGTAAGAAAGCTTGGCTGATAAAATGCGCAGGTACATCGCCTAAACGCAGCGCTAACTGTTCCTGCCAATCGATATCGAGTTCTACGAATAATTTACTAAATTGCTGCGCCAACATTGGGTCACCGTCGATATCGAGCGCATCCGCTTTGATTAAACGGGTGATATTAGCGGTGTCGCGCAATTCTGGCAGTACTGCGAGGCGCGTCATGATATGACAATCAACCGTGTCGGTATCCACCCAACTTAATACAACGCCGTCGGCTAACGCGGTGACGGTGAATGGCTTACCCAACTCATGCAGGGTCACACGAACACGTTTGTCGGCGAGTTTGCGCAGTCGCTCTGGCGATTGCGCATCTAAACTGAGTAGATGATTCGCAAAAGCTTCCGCCGCACCTGTCGGAAAGACCGTCCACAACATCAGAATTTAAACCCGCGGTGCATCGCCACAATACCACCGGTCAAATTGTCATAGGTGACTTGGTCATAGCCGGCTTTTTCCATCATCCCTTTCAGTGTTTCTTGGTCAGGATGCATGCGAATTGATTCCGCGAGGTATTGATAACTGTCGGCATCACCTGCAACGAGTTGTCCCATTTTCGGCAATACATTAAACGAATAAAAATCGTAAGCTTGATTCAACAAAGGTTGCACCGGCTTCGAAAATTCAAGCACTAACAAACGTCCGCCTGGCTTCAACACGCGAAACATCGATTCCAGAGCTTTTTGCTTGTCGGTGACGTTACGCAAACCAAAGGCGATGGTGATAATGTCGAAGCTATCATCAGCAAACGGCAACTCTTCAGCGTTCGCCTGCACATAGCGTACATTGCCAACAATGCCGCGGTTGCGAAGTTTATCGCGCCCCACTTCGAGCATCGCATCGTTAATATCGGCTAATACAACTTCGCCAGTTGGCCCTACACGACGCGAAAATTGCGCGGTTAGGTCACCCGTACCGCCCGCAATATCAAGTACTTTCATGCCAGTGCGAACACCACTGCAATCAATGGTGTAGCGCTTCCATAAGCGATGAATGCCAAACGACATCAGATCGTTCATCACATCGTATTTCTGCGCCACGGAATTAAACACATTGGCGACTAAACTTTGCTTTTCGGTTTTCGCGACTTGTTTATAACCAAAGTCGATAGTGTCTTGATTCGATTCTTTCATGTTTAAACCTTTTTCAGCATCTGCCGCTAGTGTACTACGAAATCAAGCCTGGGCGTAGTGATCACGTCGTGGTAACCAGCGTTGGATCAATGCATCGGCTGTTTGTGGGTAGCGTTCCCAAATTGTGTGCGCAAGTTGCTGTACTTGATCAATTAAATGACTATGTTTGACCAAGTCAGCCACTTTCATTTCTGTTAAACCTGTTTGCTTTTGCCCCAGCAATTCGCCCGGGCCACGAAGCTCTAAATCACGCTGTGCAATGACAAAACCGTCACTGCTATCGCGCAATACGGCCAACCTTTTCGTCGCCGTTTTTGACAGCGGTGCATGATAAAGCAAGACGCAATGACTTGCGGCAGCACCGCGACCAACACGACCGCGCAACTGGTGCAATTGAGCCAAGCCGAGCCGCTCAGGGTTCTCTATAATCATTAAGCTCGCATTTGGCACATCAACCCCCACTTCAATGACAGTTGTGGCAACCAGTAAATCGAGTTCATGCGCTTTAAATGCCGCCATCACGGCTTCTTTCTCTTGGCTTTTCAACCGACCGTGAACCAAACCAATACGCAAGTTCGGTAACGCTTCTTGTAATTGCGTCGCCGTATCTTCCGCAGCTTGGCACTGCAGCGCCTCTGATTCTTCAATCAACGTACATACCCAATACGCTTGTCGGCCCTGTTCGGTGCACACTTGATGCACGCGCTCAATCACCTGGTCGCGACGCGTATCAGGAATTGCGACGGTGGTAACTGGGGTGCGCCCTGGTGGTAGCTCGTCAATAATCGATGTTGCTAAGTCGGCATAGGCCGTCATGGCTAACGTTCTCGGAATTGGCGTTGCTGTCATGATCAGTTGGTGTGGTTGATACCCTTGTACAACACCTTTTTGGCGCAATTCTAAACGTTGGTGCACCCCAAAACGGTGCTGTTCATCAATAATCACCAGCGCTAAGTTGTGGTAATTCACATCGGCCTGAAAGAGTGCATGCGTACCAACAATAAACTGCACCTCACCGCTGGCGATGACTGCGAGGTTTTCTTGGCGTTCTTTCGTCTTTTGTTTGCCGGCAAGCCAACCCACACGCACACCTAAGGGTTCGAGCCACTGCCGAAAGGTCAGCGCATGTTGCTCAGCGAGAATTTCGGTTGGCGCCATCAACGCAACTTGATAGCCCTGCCCGATAGCCGTTAATGCGGCCAGAGCTGCTACCAAGGTTTTACCCGAACCAACATCGCCTTGCACAAGTCGCATCATCGGAAAATTGAGTGCTAAATCGTGCTGAATTTCTTGTACGACGCGCTGTTGCGCCCCGGTTGGCTTAAATGGAAGTTGCGCCAGAAATTCTTGTTCAAGCTCGGTGTTCACTTGCAATGATCGAGCCTGATGCGCCTGTTTTACGGCACGTAATTTCAACAGGCTCAACTGATGTGCCAATAATTCTTCAGCAGCTAGGCGTGTTTGAGCGGGATGAGTACCTTCGGTGAGTTGTTGCAAGCTGACATCAAGCGGTGGCCGATGCAATGTCTGCAGGGCTTGCGCTAAGCTAATGCCGCCCGGACGTAATTGCTCTGGCAGCAATTCAGGTAAAGCTTGCTCATTTAAGTAAGTGAGCGCTTGTTCACTTATTTTTCGCAGCGTTGCTTGCTGCACCCCTTCAGTCGCGGGATAAACTGGCGTTAAAGCCTCTTCGCCAAGCTGCGGCGCAGCACCTTCTAGGATTTTATATTCGGGATGAATCATGTCTGGGCCGTTAATGCCACGTCGTACTTCACCGAATAATTGTAATTGTGTGCCTTGCGCAAACTGTTTCAGTTGCGCGGCTGAGAATTGAAAAAATACCAAGTTTAGAACGCCGCTCGCGTCACGTACTCGCACCTTGAGCATACGTCGTCGCCCATAGGCCACTTCAGCTTTTACCACCTCAGCAATCACCGTAGCACTGGTACCAGCCTGTAATGCCGCAATGGGATAGATTCGCGAGCGATCTTCATAGCGCAAAGGTAAATGCAATAAAACGTCCTGCACGTTCACCAAACCAAGCTTCTCAAGCTTTGCTTGGAGCTTTGGTCCCACGCCTTTTAGCGCGCTTAATGGAATTCGATGCAGGCCGTCTGAAGTCATCGCTTAGCACTCCGAATCTGTTGCCACCAAGCTTCATCGGCAGCTATTTGACCTTGCTCATCAAGCTGTGGATAGGGAATATCATTGAGTCGACAAAGTCGCGCAAAAATCGGATGCCCGCCTTCAAATAACACACGCTGCCGCTCAGCTTCTGGTAGTGTTGGCCGTTGATAGCACCCTGCAGCTTCACGTTGGCGCTGCGCTTCATACATAATCACGGCAGCTGCAACCGATACATTGAGTGACTCAGCCATACCAACCATCGGAATAATAATTTGATGGTCAGCCGCAGCGATAGCTTCAGGTGTGACGCCACGGCGTTCTTGTCCTAAGATAATCGCCGTGGGTTTGGTATAATCTATGGTTCGAAAATCAACAGCTTGATCAGACAAATTGGTAACCAGAATTTGTTTGCCCTCATTACGCAACTGATCAATGGCCGGCTGCAAGCCATCATGATGATTAACCTTCACCCACTTTTCGCTGCCGACAGCGGCGCCACGTGTCATTCGAAAATGGCGCTCGTACCAAATAGCGTGTACTTCATGCACACCAACGGCATCGGCAGTGCGAACTAAAGCAGCTAAATTATGATTTTTATGGACACTCTCCAAACACAACGTAAGATCAGGTTGACGCTGGTCTAACAGTTGCGAAATACGTGCGAAGCGCTCCGGCGACATGATGATTTCCAACTATTTTTTATTTAAAACTGAGGCAAGTATAACGGCATGCGAGAGTTATCCATAGTATTTCGCCATCCTGATTTTTATGTTCTGGACAAGCCCGCCGGTGCACCAATGCATGCCAACGATAACGAGCTCAGTGTGGTGCATCAACTGAGCAAGCAGCTTGGTGAACCATTATGGCCGGTGCATCGCTTAGACACCCCAACATCCGGCGCCTTGTTAGTTGCTCGTCATCATGACGCAGCTGCTGCACTAAGTGGCCTGTTCGCTCACCGCGAAATGCAAAAATACTATCTTGCAATTAGCGCCGGCAAGCCAAAGAAAAAGCAGGGATTAATTAGCGGTGATATGCAAAAGGTTCGCCGCGGTAATTGGCGTTTACTTCATAGCCAAGAAAATCCAGCCCAAACCCGTTTTATCAGTCACTCACTTAAACCAGGCTATCGCTTTTATGTGCTGAAACCGATCACTGGGCGTACTCATCAGCTACGTGTTGCCCTAAAAAGCCTAGGCGTGCCTATTTGCGGCGATGAACGTTACGGCGGCGAAGTTGCTGAGCATCTTCATTTACATGCTTGGAAGTTACACTTTCACTATGCCGGCGAGACATTTAATATCACCGTTCCGTGGCCAAGCTACGAACATTTCGCTGACTTACCTGCCGATATCGAGATATTCTGATTAATTCACACGCTGTACGACCATAGTTGCGCTTGGCAATACAACCATAAAAGCGGCATACTCATTTCACGTTTGTTTTTTAACCCAAAGGTAGTTGCCATGAAACACAGTCTCTTAAATTTAGCGCTCATTACAGCGCTTGGTTCTTTCGCTGGTGCAGCAGAAGCCCAACAACCAGTGCAAATTGGTGCCGATCTCGAACAGAAAGTCATCGAGTGGCGTCGCGACTTGCACCAACATCCAGAATTAAGTAATCGCGAATTTCGCACTGCTAAAGTCATCACTGAACACCTGAAGACGCTTGGCTTAGAAGTACAAACCGGCGTTGCTCATACCGGTGTTGTTGGCTTACTTAAAGGTGCCAAGCCTGGCCCTACTATTGCACTACGCGCCGATATGGATGCATTACCGGTCACCGAGTTAACCGACGTGCCGTTTGCTTCAAAAGCAATTTCTGAGTACCGCGGTAAAGAAGTTGGCGTGATGCATGCGTGTGGTCATGACTTGCACGTGGCGATGTTGATGGGCGCCGCTGAAAAACTAACGGCGATGCGCGACCAACTTGCAGGCAACGTCGTCTTTATCTTCCAGCCGGCTGAAGAGGGAGCACCTGCAGGTGAAGAGGGCGGTGCAGAACTGATGCTCAAAGAAGGCCTATTCAAGCAATACCAGCCAGAAGCGGTGTTTGGTATTCACGTTTGGTCAGCCGGAAATACCGGAGAAATCGGTTATCGTGAAGGGCCTCTAATGGCTTCATCAGACCGTTTCGAAATTAATGTGAAAGGTCGCCAAACTCACGGTTCACGCCCATGGGGCGGGGTTGATCCGATTGTTGCTGCAGGCCAAATTATCAGTAACACCCAAAGCATTGTGTCTCGCCAAGTGGATATCACGAAAGCGCCAGCGGTTGTGAGTTTTGGCATTGTTGAAGGCGGTGTGCGCAACAACATCATTCCTGACGAAGTTTACTTAGAAGGTACGATTCGCAACTTTGATATGGATAACCGCGCGCAAATTTTTGAGAACTTGAAAGCCACCGCAGAGCATACTGCGAAAGCCAGTGGCGCTGAAGCCCATGTACATATTGACGAGGGTTATCCTGTCACCATCAATGATCCTGAACTGACCCGCAAAATGCTACCAACCATGCAACGCGTTGCTGGAACCGACAATGTGAAAGTGAATGCGTTAGTAACCGGCGCTGAAGACTTCTCGTTCTATGCGTTGGAAGTACCTGGATTATTCGTGTTCCTAGGGATTACTCCTGAGGGACAAGATCCAGCGGAAGCACCAAGCAACCACTCACCGTATTTCTATGCTGACGAAGATGCATTGAAAACGGGCACCGAGCTTTATGTGAACTGGGTGTTCGATTACGCCAAACTCAAGTAACTTCTCTGAACAAGAATAAAAAAGGCCCAAATTATTGGGCCTTTTTCGTTTTCGCTTTGCGACTACTGTGATTTCAGCATCTCGCGTATCACCTTCTTATCGATTTTACCGACGCTGGTTCGAGGAATTTCCTCCACCACTTTCACCGTATCTGGCACGTACCACTTCTCAATCAGACCTTCATCGATATATTGCTGCATGTGCGCAACGACCGCTTCGCGATCTACTTTGGTACCAGCTCGTGCGGTGACAATGGCATGCGGACGCTCGCCCCACTCATCATCAGGCAAGCCAATCACTGCTGCCAACTCGATATCTGGATGCTTACTGATTAAGTTTTCAATATCGAGCGAAGATACCCACTCCCCACCTGTTTTAATCACATCTTTGATACGATCACGAATTTGTAGGGTGTAGGTGCTATCGATAGTGCCGACGTCGCCGGTATGCATCCACCCATTTTCCCATAGCTCTTGGCTTTTCTCTGGCTCATTTAAATAACCCTGCGTGAGCCACGGTGTGCGCACCACCACTTCGCCCATCGCCTCGCCATCATGCGGCAAGAAGCGACCTTTACTATCAATAATGCGCATATTCACAAACGGTACCGGACGACCTGTTTTAATTCGTTCAGCGACTTGTTGATCATGGCTAAACTCAGCGGCATTCAACGGCATCCATGTGGTGCTTAACAGCGGGCAGGTTTCGGACATGCCGTAGCCAGTATAAATCTCGATACCTCGCTCTAATGCGGCACTCGCGAGACCAGCTGTTAATGCGCTGCCGCCAATAAGGACTTGCCAGCCGCTAAAATCAATAGCCTTCGCTTTTTCACTACTCAGCACCATTTGTAAAATAGTTGGTACACAGTGAGAAAACGTCACTTTTTCGGTCATAAATAACTTCAACAAGGTTGCCGGTTCGTAACGACCTGGGTATACCTGCTTTAAGCCCATCATCGTTGCCACATATGGCACACCCCATGCGTGCACATGGAACATCGGCGTGATAGGCATGTACACGCTTGATGCTTGCATCAACTGCATGTTGTCATTCATCGAGGTGGTCGCTGCCAGCGCCATGGTATGCAGCACGAGTTGTCGGTGTGAGAAATAGACGCCTTTGGGGTTGCCAGTGGTTCCCGTGGTATAGAACGTGGTGGCAATCGCATTTTCATCAAAATCGGGAAAATCGAAATCTGGTAATGCGCCGCGCATCAAATCTTCGTATTCACCTTCAGTACTCAACGGTGATTCTGGTGGCGTGTCTGAATCGCTCAATTGAATATACTTTTCAACCGTCATTAACTCGTGTTTCACTTTCGCCAAGAGCGGTAGAAAATCATCGTGAGCCAACACCACTTTGTCTTCAGCATGGTTCATGGTGTAGACAATTTGCTCGGGCGCCAATCGCACGTTGACGGTGTGTAACACAGCGCCAATCATTGGAATGGCAAAGAAACACTCAAGGTAACGTGGCGTATCCCAATCGAGAACCGCCACCACATCACCGGCCTTTACGCCGGCTTCGGTTAAAACGTTCGCAAGCCGGCAAACTCGTTCATTAAACTCTTGATAGCTGTAGCGTTTGCCATTGTTACCACCCACAATTTCATTATCGCCCGCATAGCGTTGGCTTGAGAGCAGTAACTGCTTAATGAGTAGAGGATATTGATATGCCTCTTCAGTTGGTTTCAGTAATTTTACCGGCATAATGATTCCTTGTTGTTCTGTATTTTTTGTTACCACTTACGGGTCACTTCATAAATATCGGTACGGCGATCTTTCAAGTTCGTCACCGAACCTTCGTGATGTAAATATCGCAATTCATCTAAGTTCAGATCAGAAAAAATGAGCTGCTCAGTATTCGGCGTGGTTTCGGCCAAAATCGCATCATATGGAAACGCAAAATCCGACGGCGAGAAAACCGCTGACTGCGCATATTGAACATCGAGACTCTCAACCTGCGGCAAGTTACCAACGCTACCGCAAGTCACCACGTAACATTCGTTTTCAACGGCGCGGGCTTGAGCGCAATGACGCACGCGCAAATAAGCGTTACGAGTATCGGTCCAGAACGGCACAAATAGAATTTCTAAGCCTTCGTTTGCCATCAAGCGACCCAGTTCAGGAAATTCGACGTCGTAACAGATCAAAATACCCACTTTACCGGCATCTGTATCGAAAACACGTACCTGATCGCCACCTTCAATTACCCAGTCACGCTTCTCATGCGGGGTCACATGAATTTTACGTTGTTCCTCTACCGTTCCATCACGACGACACAGATACGAAACGTTATAAATGACATCGTCTTCATTAATCGGCATTGAGCCGGTAATAATATTGACGTTGTAGCTCACGGCCATTTGTGACATTTCACGCTTAAAGCGCTCAGTGAATCCCGCTAAGAAACGAATCGCGTCTTTTTGCTGACTCTGGTCAGTTAAACCCATTAACGGCGCGTTGAAAAACTCAGGGAAAACCGCGAAGTCACTCTGATAACTTGAAATGGCATCGACGAAATACTCCACTTGGCGAAGCATTTCTTCAACCGAGTCAATTTCACGCATTTGCCACTGTACCGCACCTACTCGCACATTACGGATACGTGAGCCAAGAATATTGTCCGATGGCTCATACAAGAAGTTATTCCATTCCAACAGGGTAGCAAAACCCACTGAACGTTTATCTTCCGGCAAGTACTTACCCAATAAACGTTTGACGGTGAAGTCATTTGCTAGCTGGAAGGTCAAAATTGGGTCATAGATTTCTCGGCGATGCACCGCCTCAATATATTGCCCTGGCGTCATCTCATCGGCATATTTATGGAAGTTCACAATCCGGCCACCGGCAAGAATCGCCTTTAGGTTAGACTGCCGACAAAGTTCTTTACGCGCATCATACAAGCGTCGGCCAAGGCGGTAACCACGATAATCCGGGTGAATTAAGACATCTAGGCCATAAATGGCATCACCCTTGCGATCATTCAGAATATTCTCCCGCGCATCCATTAAATCATCGTAAGTATGCGGGTTACTAAAGCGGGCGTATTTCACCTTCACCGTCAGCGCAACGCCAACAAGTTGTCCATTGTCTTCAAGACAAATTTGGCCCTCGGGAAATTCTTGAACCAATTTCAAAATGGTATGCTCACCCCAAGCCCCACCAATATCGGGATAAACCTTATCCATCAAGGCCTTTAATTGTGGGTAATCTTCTTTGCGAAGATTGCGTAACTGTAAGTGAAGTTCATCCGGGCTCATAGACATCCTTTGTGGTTCTGTGTACAACTTGAATTAAAGGTAAGCGTTCTACGCGATGCTTGCAACGTCAAGATAAGACATATAAACTTCTGGACGTCTAAATAACAACACGACTGAAGCAAGGAATTTTATGACACAGCCAGCCAGTGCCAAGGCACTTTTGCCACTTGGTTTATTTCTTACGCTGTTCCTTGGCACCGGGATCTACTTCCAACTATCAGGTGTCGATTATGCGTTTTATCAACTCGCCAGCCCGGTGGCTATATTGCCGGCCATTATTCTGGGCGTCATTTTAAGTAAGCAAGCCTTTGACGAGCGCATTGATACCTTCGTATCGGGCGTTGGTGAACGCAACATTGTCACCATGTGCATGATTTATTTGCTAGCCGGCGCATTCTCAACCGTGGCTGCGGCAACTGGCGGTGTCGATGCCATGGTTGCACTTGGCTTAAATGTTATTCCACCGCAATTCTTGTTGCCCGGCCTATTCATTATTGCCGCCGTGGTATCAACCGCGATGGGCACTTCCATGGGTACTCTTGCCGCACTAGCCCCAGTTGCATTAGGTTTAGGCCAAGCTGCGGAAATTGACTTAGCATTACTTGCTGGCGTTCTGGTAAGCGGCGCAATGTTTGGTGACAACTTGTCATTCATCTCTGACACCACCATTGCCGCAACTCGTACACAAGGCTGTGAAATGAGTGACAAGTTCAAAGCAAACTTGAAGATTGCATTGCCGGCAGCAGCGATCACATTGATCTGGTTATTCACCTATGACACAGGTGCCGTACCACCAAAGATTCCAGAAGCAAATTTGTGGCTGAGTTTGCCTTATTTCTTCATTATTGTACTGGCAGTGCTTGGCTTGAACGTATTCGCTGTACTCACATTGGGAATTATCCTCGCGGCGGCTTTCGGTATGGCCACGGTTGGTTACGAATGGGTTGCCTTTAGCAAAGATATCTATGAAGGCTTCACTAGCATGCAGGAAATCTTTCTGCTGTCGTTACTCATTGGTGGTTTGTCTGCGTTAATTCGCCAACAAGGTGGTTTACAGTTTCTTGCCAACACGGTTAGTCGTATTACTAGTCGCTTGTTTAAACACAAACAGCAGCGCGCAGCATTTGGTGTTGCCGCATTGACCGGCTTAACCAACTTTGCGGTAGCCAACAATACGGTCACCATTTTACTTTCAGGTGAAGTCAGTAAGCGCTTAGCTGAAGAAGGTAATTTGGCCCCACGTCAAAGTGCGAGCTTGCTGGATATTTTTGCTTGCGTGGTGCAGGGTGCGTTGCCATACGGTGCGCAAGCACTCCTAATGGGCGCCAGCTTTGGTTTATCACCACTGGACGTCAGTATTCACACTGGTTATTGCTTTATTCTGGGGGCCGTATCAATTGCGATGATCATCTGGCGCAAGCCATTGGAGGCTCGCACCAGCGAAGCCGTGGCTTAGTTGGTGCTTGGTAGCTCCATGACGCCGTCAATTTCAATTTGCGCGCCCTTCGGCAATGCTTTCACGCCGATTGCGGCGCGCGCAGGATATGGCTGTGCAAAAAATTCAGCCATCACCTCATTCACAATTGGAAAGTTACCCAAATCAGTCAAATAGATTTGTACTTTGACCATGTCTTGCAACTCGCCACCGGCCGCTTCACAAACTGCACTTAGGTTTTTAAACACTTGCACCGCTTGCGCACGAAACTCTTCGCTGACGAATTCCATAGTTTCAGGAACCAGTGGAATTTGACCAGATAGATAGACTGTTGTGCCAATTTTTACGGCTTGTGAATACGTGCCAATGGCCGCTGGTGCTTTTTCAGTACTAATAATTACTTTTGACATGTTTACTTCCTTAACCGCCAAACCCGCTGCACATTCGGCATTTTCCGAATATGGCGAATCACATCGGCGAGCTGTTTCCTATCCCGCACACTGAGTGCGATATCTATGTAATAAATATTGGCATCTAACTCTTCAGTTTTCAGACCATGAATATTACAGCCTGTTGCCGAGATTGATGCCGTTAGTTTCGCTAAAGCGCCCTGGTGGTTAACAATTTCCACCCGCACTTCAGTGGTAAATTCTGCTTCAGTATTCGCTTCCCACTGCACTGGGAAGTAACGCCCTGGCTCTTCTTCATGGCCACGCACGTTCTTACATTCTTTGCGGTGTACCACTAAGCCTTTGCCTGGGCTCACGTGCGCAATAATGTCATCGCCGGGAATGGGTCGGCAACATTTCGCAAAGCTAACTAACAATCCTTCCGCACCACGAATGGCTAATGTGGTTTTTGGATGTGCGCTTGCCTCATATTCGTCTTTAAGTTGCGAGAGTTCGCCTAGCAATCGCTTGGCAATAGCAATCGACATCATGTTGCCCAAACCAATTTCACGCAACAAGGCAGGCACGTCGTTCAGTTTCACTTCTTTGAGTACACGCGCGAAGTCTGCTTTCGGAATCTCGTCATAATTAATTGGGCCAAGCGCAGCTCGCAACAATCGTTCACCTAACTGTTCAGCTTCGCGAGACTCTTGCCCTTTGAGGTATTGACGGATTTTCGCCCGCGCTTTGCCAGTTACCGCAAAGTTCAGCCAGGCAATATTCGGCCGCGAGCCTGGTGCGGTTTTAATTTCTACCGTCTGTCCGGTTTCCAGAGGCTTTGATAATGACGACACTTTATGGTTAACGCGAGCACCAATACAGGTGTTACCAATATCGGTGTGTACAGCATAAGCGAAATCGACCGGCGTTGCGCCCTGAGGCAATTCAATGATGCGCCCTTCCGGTGTAAATACGTAGATTTCTTCCGGGAACAGCTCAGATTTCACGTTTTCAATAAACTCAAACGCGTTACCGGTGCTTTGCTGCAATTCAAGCAAGCTCTGCATCCAGCGACGTGCACGCACCTGTGCGGTGGTACCTGAGCTTTCTTCTGTCTTATAAAACCAGTGCGCTGCAACCCCGCGATCCGCCATCAGATTCATTTCTTCGGTGCGAATTTGTACTTCAACCGGAATGCCATGCGGCCCTTTTAAACTGGTATGCAGCGATTGGTAACCATTCGATTTCGGAATAGCGATGTAATCTTTAAAGCGGGTTTCGATAGGCTTGTACAAATTGTGCAAGGCACCAAGTACGCGATAACAGGTATCAAGTTCGTCCACAATCACACGAAACGCATAGATATCCATGACCTGCTCAAATTTGAGCTCCTTGTACTTCATTTTTTGGTAAATGCTGTACAAGTGTTTCTCGCGACCAAGGACGCGCGCTTTAATACCCACGTCTTTCAAGCGCTTTTCAATTTCGGTTTGAACGCGTTCAACCAGCTCGCGGCGGTTACCGCGCGCTTTCTTTACTTCTGACTCAAGTAATTTCGCGCGCCAAGGGTGTAACGCATGAAAGCCCAACAGCTCCAGCTCGTTTTTAATATCGTGAATACCTAAACGGTGAGCTAATGGCGCATAAATTTCTAAAGTTTCACGCGCAATTCGGCGTTTCTTCTCTGGGCGCAAGTGTCCAATTGTACGCATGTTGTGCGTACGGTCAGCCAGCTTAATCAAAATAACGCGAATATCCTGCACCATCGCCATAATCATTTTGCGATAGTTTTCAGTTTGCAGTTCTTCTTTGGAGTTAAATTGTAATTTATCGAGCTTCGACACGCCCTCAACGAGCTCAGCGACGGTTGCACCAAACTGTTCAGCAAGATCTTCTTGGGTATATTCGGTATCTTCAATCACATCATGCAGCAAGGCTGCCATGATGGTTTCGTGATCGAGTCGCATATCAGCCAGCAGGCCAGCGACCGCAACCGGGTGGGTTATGTAGGGTTCGCCGCTATGGCGTTTCTGATGTTTGTGACCATCAGCAGCTAATTTGAAGGCCGCAGCAGCTTGCTCCACCTGCTCGGGTGGTAAGTACTCAGCTAACTGTTGCCTGAGGCCTTCAAACAAATACACCCGATTTACTCAAGCCCACGAATTGCGTCAACGGCTGCCATTTCTTCGGCGTCTTTTTGCGCCATTTCAGTACGCTCTTCTGCGTCTAAACGCTTCGCATCAATGTGACCGTTTTCAATTTCGCGCAATGCGACAACGGTTGCTTTCTCATTGTTTTTCCAAGGAACCAACGAATCTTTGCCTTGGGTCGCCAATTGACGGGCACGACGTGCTGCTACCAGCACTAAATCAAATCGGTTGCCAATACGGTCAACTGCATCTTCTACGGTTACGCGAGCCATGATTACTCCAACTATGTGCAAAACGGGTCAGGAATTATACGGATTTACCCGTCATTCGCCAAGAGATCTTTGAGTTTAGCGGCATGCCGCACTTGTTGTAATGCTACCTTAAGGCGCTGAGAGAACACAATATGCTCAAGCTGAGCCAAGGTTTGATCAAATTTATCATTCACCAGCAAGTAGTCAAACTCATGATAATGCGACATTTCCGCTTGGGCTTTTTCCATACGAGAGCGAATGACTTCATCGCTATCTTGGCCCCGGCTACGAAGCCGCTCCTCCAGTACTTCAAGGCTTGGCGGCACAATAAAAATGGATTGTGCTTGCGGGTGAGCTTCACGAACTTGGCGCGCACCTTGCCAATCAATATCCAAAAACACGTCGATACCTTGCGCCAAAGTTTGTTCAATATAACTGCGCGAAGTACCGTAATAATTGCCGAAAACGTGCGCCCACTCATAAAAATCGTTGTTGTCGATTTTTTCTTTAAACTGGCTTTCGGTTAAAAAATGATAGTGCACACCATCAATTTCACCCGGCCGTGGTGCCCGCGTTGTGCATGACACCGACACCTGCATACTCTCTTCAGTGTGGCGCGCAAGCAAAGCACGGATTAAACTGGATTTACCTGCACCGCTTGGTGCAGCCAAAATAAATAAATTGCCGGTGGCGATTGATGTTGTCATGAATACTTACATTGATCGGCTTGCTAATAACGGCAAAGCATAGCATGTTGCATAGTAAAATAACTAGAGCGGAGAGCTGGGATGACAACAGGATGGATTATTATTATTGCTGCAGTAGTGGTGTTGGTGTACTTAATTGGTATATACAACAAACTGGTGCGGCTCAAAAATCAATTTGAAAACGCCTTTGCGCAAATTGAAGTTCAACTTAAACGTCGCTATGACTTAATTCCGAATTTAGTCGAAACAGCGAAAGCCTATCTAACCCACGAGCGTGAAACACTAGAAGCAGTGATTTCTGCCCGTAATCAAGCGGCAGCAGCATTACCACAAGCGGCAAAAGATCCGACTAACGCTGGTGCAATGCAGCAACTTGGCGGCGCCGAATCAGCTTTGGGCAGCGCATTAGGCCGCTTAAATGTGGTAATGGAGGCCTACCCTGATCTAAAAGCGAATCAAAACATGATGCAGGTGAGTGAAGAGCTCACGAGCACCGAAAACCGCGTTGCTTTCTCACGCCAAGCCTTTAACGACGCAGTCATGACCTATAACACTTATCGCCAATCATTCCCGCCAGTCATGTTTGCAAGCTTCTTTGGTCACAGCAAAGATGCAAACTTACTGGAGTTTGCCGATAGCGCGGAAATACAGGCAGCACCAAAAGTTAAATTTTAATTGGGATTAACAGTATGGTTAATTTCTTTGAACACCAACAGCAGGCCAAGCGCAATACTGGCCTGCTCGTGGTGCTGTTTCTTGTCGCCTTCATCTTAATTATCGGGTTTGTTGCCGTTGTCACCGCGGCGATATTTGGTGGTGTGGCGATACAGCAAAATGGCGAGTATCAATTTAGTTGGCAACCGATTGCATGGGTTGTGGTAATTGTTGGTGGCGGCATTCTAACCGCCATGTTGGTGAAGTGGCTGAGCTTAAAGCCCGGCGGCCATGTGGTAGCAGAGAGCCTCGGTGGCGTGCGCATTGAGCCAAACGCCACCGACCCATTAGAGCGCCGAATTCTCAACGTTGTGGAGGAAATGGCCATTGCTGCGAACATGCCTGTTCCTGCGGTTTACCTGTTACCCAACGAAGCGACTATCAATGCCTTTGCGGCGGGTTATGAGAGCAAAGATGCGGTCATTGGTTTAACCCGTGGTGCGGTCGAAACATTCTCCCGTGAGCAACTCCAAGCTGTTGTGGCGCACGAATTTAGTCACATTTTAAATGGTGACATGCGCCTAAATATTCGCTTGATTGCGGCTCTTGCTGGAATTTTACTGATTGCACATGTCGGGCGCATTTTTCTGCACTCTGCGCGGTTTAGCTCATCGCGGCGACGCGGCAATGGTAATGCGCTGCCGTTAGTTGGTTTGGCCCTATTTATTATTGGCTATATTGGCGTGTTTTTTGGCAACATCATTAAAGCTGCAGTGAGTCGCCAACGCGAGTATCTAGCTGACGCTGCCGCTGTGCAATTTACTCGTAATCCCGAAGCATTATCGGGCGCACTTCAACAAATTGGCGCGCGTGAGTACGGCAGCAAAATCGGCCATGCCAATGCCGATGAAACCGCGCATTTATTTTTTGGTCAAGCGTTGAGCTCTTGGTTCACTCTAATGGCCACACATCCCCCTCTTGATAAACGCATCAAGCGCATTCAGCCGAGTTGGAATGGTCGTTATCCGAAGCCGCACAAGGCCATGGTTCAATCGGTAGCCGAACAACAAGCTAATCAGCCACAACCTGTAGCGTTAAATCGCTTAGCAATGTTGGCATTACCGGCGCTACTGCTCGAGCGCGTGCGTTCGCCACAACAAGCACCGCAATTTATTCGCGATATGATGATTGGTCAATTGCTGGGCGAAAGCCATCCGCAGCTTGCTGAGTTGAGCGCGGCGCAACAATTAGCGTTAGTTGAGTTGGCGGTTCCGGCATTACGCGTCGCCAAAGATAGCGACCGACTGGCACTATTGAAAGATCTCGAACAACTAGAGCAAAGTGATGATTTGTTCCACTGGTGCTTGTATCAACTGTTAGCTCGCCAATTGGTTGAGTCCAAGCGTTTTACGGTGAAAATTGATAACGCAGAAGCCTTTGCAGCAACGGTCGTGGCACTAAAACGCGCCGAACAACAACAGCCGTTGAATTTGAAGCAGATTGAGCAAGCGTTGAACACCTGTAAAAGCTGGTCACCGAAAGCTAAACAACCTTTAGTGAAGAAATGGGTTGAAACGGTGACTTCTGACCAGCATATATCAGAGACCGAACGCAAACTTGTCGCCACGTTGTGTGCTTGTATTGAAGAGCCACTTCCCGATGAAATGCTGACGAATTCTGCATCATAGTTTTACATAAATAATGCGATCGATTTCGTCGGCATGTGCGTATTCCCCGTACCAGACTGATTCAAGGAGTTATCATGTCGACGGATTTATCCCCTTTGTTACAACCATTTTCGTGTAAATCGTTAAAGCTGCGGAATCGCGTTGCGATGGCACCAATGACACGTAGCTTCTCGCCCGGCAATGTGCCCAATGACGCCGTGGTCAAATATTACCAGCGCCGCGCTGAGGGTGAAATTGGCTTAATTATCACCGAAGGCGTGGAGATAAATCACGCCGGCGCCAGCGGATTCCCGAATGTCCCCAAAATTTATGGCGAGGCCATGACGGGCTGGAAACGCGTTGTTGATGCAGTGCATGCCGCAGGTGGTCAGATTATTCCTCAGCTATGGCACGTTGGTGCAGTGCGCAAACCGGAAACGGACGATGCAGCGCCAGCCTATAGTCCATCAGGTTTGTTTGCCCCGGGTAAGAAAAACGGCGTGGCAATGACCAAAGACGATATCAACGAGGTGATTGCCGCCTTCGCTGAATCGGCGAAGCAATCAAAGGAAGCCGGATTTGATGGCGTTGAAATTCACGGCGCACACGGCTATTTAATTGATCAATTTTTGTGGGAAGGCACGAATATTCGTGATGACGAATACGGTGGTTCATTAGAAAATCGTGCACGCTTCGCCTGTGAAATTGTTAAAGCTGTGCGTGCAGCCGTCGGCGAGGATTTTGCAATTGTATTCCGCTTCTCACAGTGGAAGCAGCAAGAATACGAAGCCAAATTGGCGAATACACCTGAGCAATTGAAACAGTTACTTAATCTACTGGTTGATGCCGGCGTCGATATTTTCCACGCGTCAACGCGCCGTTTTTGGGAGCCGGAGTTCGAAGGTTCTGATTTAAACCTCGCCGGTTGGACGCAAAAATTAGCCGGTAAGCCAGCTATTTCAGTCGGCAGTGTTGGTTTAACTGAAGACTTTATCAGCGGAACCTTTGCCTCAGATAAGCCAGCAGTTGAGAAATCAGGCATTGATGAACTTGTTAAACGCATGGCAAATCACGAGTTTGAACTCATTGCTGTTGGCCGCGCCTTGCTGCAAGACCCGCAATGGCTACAAAAAATGCGTGACGGCAAAGAAGATGAGGTAAAAGCGTTCAGCAAAGCCTCATTAAAAGAGTTGGTTTAATCAATAATGAAGCATCGAGTTGGCCTCATTTGGTTTGAAAGCGACCTGCGGGTTGCCGATCATTCGTTGCTTCATCTCGCTCAACAAGAGTGCCAGCAACTCATCTGCTTATATTGTGTAAATCCCAAATGGTTTCAGCCCAATCGCTATGGTTTACGCAGTATGGGTGAGAAGCGCTGGCAATTTCTGCAGCAAACTTTAGCCGACCTCGATCAACAGCTCACAGAGCTTGGTCAGCATCTCTACGTTAGTTATGAAGCGCCACTTGCGGCTGTCGCCAAGGTCATTGGTCAATACGGCATCGACGTGATTTACCGGAGCTATCATAGCGGCGCCTATGAACGTCAATATTATGACATTGTACGTGAGCGCTATCCGTTTTTAGATTATGTGCAGGCCGACACCAGCACGTTGTTTGAGCGCGCGCAAATTGCGGAGATGGTGACCGAACTACCAGATAGCTTTTCGAAGTTTCGTAAACATATCGAAGGCTCTAAATTACGCGCTGCAGTGCAGTCGCCTTTAACACCGCCGACACAATTACCACCGCCGCCAGCAACATTAAGTCGAACAACTTGGGTGACTCCATCAGCGCAACGCAATTTTGTTGGCGGCAGTCATGCAGGTTTTCAGCATCTGAAGCGCTACTTTGCAGCGGCTTATGCACAAACCTATAAACAAACGCGCAATGCTCTCGATAATTGGAATGATTCCACCAAATTTTCTGCCTGGTTAGCTCTGGGCTCGCTATCGCCACGCCAAGTACTTGCAGAATTGGCTACGCATGAAGCCGACCAAGGCGCCAATGACAGCACCTATTGGATATTTTTCGAGTTATTGTGGCGCGAGTATTTCCATTGGTATGCCCAGTACCACGACAAGAAATTATTTGCGTTTGACGGTATTCAGCAACGTCGCCCAACCACCAGCTTTTACCCCGCACGATTTCAAAAATGGTGCCAAGGTAATACCCCTTACCCCATCGTAAATGCCTGTATGAAACAGCTCAATGAAACAGGCTACATGTCCAACCGTGGTCGCCAGTTGGTTGCCAGCTGCTTTGTTCACGAGCTAGGGCTAGATTGGCGATATGGCGCAGCATATTTTGAGCAACAATTAATTGATTACGATGTGGCTTCCAATTGGGGAAATTGGCAATACTTGGCAGGCGTTGGTGCTGACCCGCGAGGGCACCGCTGGTTTGATTTAGCCAAACAAACCGCGATGTATGACCCCCAAGGGGAGTTTATTCGCCGTTGGCACGGAAATGACTTTGATGCCCAACTCGATCATATCGACGCCGCCGACTGGCCAATAGGCTAGCGACGACGCTGCAACCAAGGGTACAAATGTTCGTGCATTTTTGGATCCATAATCGCCATTAAGAAATGATGACGTTCAGAAATCTCCCGCACCGTCACATAGCGCGACTCTAATGGTTTGAAATACTCATAAGGCGCAACGTTGTCGACGTTGCTTGCCAAAATCAGCGTCGGCACTTTTACCGGCGGTAGTACTTGATGCAAGTCGAGGGCGGCCGGGTCAATGTCGCGCTTCATCAGCGTATTTTTCACCCCTTCCCGAATCGATTCTTCCGAGACGATTTTGCTGGTTTGCTCGTGAGTAATTTTACTCACTTCGTACACGGCGTCTTCAAATTGACGCATCGGTGCGAGCAATACGAGGCCGCTAATGTCGTTACGTTGGCGAGCAATATGCACCGCAGCTAACGCCCCCATTGAAAAACCAGTAATGAATAATGGATGCGGCCGCTCGCGGGCTGGCAATGAATTAATCAACGTTGTGATCATGTCGACATCATCAACGGCAAATCCGGGTTGTTCATGCGATGAGCCGCCATGTCCCTTAAGATCTGGAATCACCACATGGAAACCTAAGAAGCGATAGTAATCGGCTAAGAAAAACATCGTTTCTTTTGAGCCACCGTAGCCATGCAACATGACCATAGTACCGCGTCGAACTTCTGGAATTTGCTTGCGGTTTAATGTCAGTTTGTATTCTTCTGTTTTGGTTTCGCTCACCGCTGTAAATTCGAAGGTGCGTTTGTCACTGTCAGTAATCGGCGGTGCATATAAATATTGCGTGCACCCATCAAGGTAAGGCATACAAAATTGCCGCTCTTCACCGCCAAGCTCAACAATTAGCTCTGGCATATTTGCTGGTATTCCAATTGGCTCTACACGACTCGAGAGCTTGTGCTCCACGTAGGTAGCGCACCCTTGCAATAAAGTGACAGCGAATAGTCCAAAACACAGCTTGCGATACATCGGGGATCCTCAACATGTTCATCTGACATTTGACATAAGTCCCCGATAATAGCACTTCTTTACGTAACGCCAACAGTCTTTACGTTCGGTGAATTACGCTAACGCTTGTTCAAGATCTGCGATAATGTCGTTAACGTGCTCAATTCCTACACATAAACGAATGGCTTCCGGTTTTACACCAACCTTTTCTTGCTCTTCAAGGGAAAGTTGGCGGTGGGTTGTCGACGCTGGGTGACACGCGAGCGATTTTGCATCGCCAATATTCACCAATCGCTTAAATAGTTTGAGCTTGTCATAAAAACGCACACCCGCTTCATATCCGCCTTTCACACCGAAGGTCAGCAACGATGCAGGTAACCCACCTTTGATAATTTTCTGCGCTAGCTCATAGTTTGGATGGTCAGAAGCACCGGCGTAATTGACCCATGCGACTTGCGGATGCTGCTGCAAGTAATCTACCACTTTCTTCGCATTCTCACAGTGCCGCTCAATACGCAGCTCAAGTGTTTCCAGCCCTTGTAAGATCAAAAAGGCATTAAATGGCGACAGTGCAGCACCGGTATTACGCAATGCCACCGTACGTACCCGTGCGATAAACGCCGCGGCTTCAAATACCTCGTTATACACGACGCCATGATAAGCCGGCTCAGGTTGCGAGAACTGAGTGAACTTTTCACGATGTTGAGTCCAATCAAAGTTGCCGCCGTCAATAATAATGCCGCCGATAGTGGTGCCGTGTCCGCCGATATATTTTGTGAGTGAGTGAACAACAATGTGCGCGCCCAAGGCAATCGGCTGACATAAAATTGGTGTGGCCACGGTATTATCCACTATGAGCGGTACGCCATGCTTGTTCGCCACGTTGGCTAAGCCTGGAATGTCCGCGATATTTCCTGCGGGGTTGCCAATGCTCTCGCAATAAAGTGCTTTTGTGTTGGCATCAATCAGCCCCTCTAACGCTTCTGGACTATCGTTTTCAGCGAATCGCACTTCGATGCCCAACGCAGGTAGTTGATGCGCAAACAATGTATAAGTTCCGCCATAAATTTGCGGCGTGGTGACAATGTTATCGCCCTGCTTCGCGAGCGTTAGCAAGGTATAGTGAATAGCTGCCATGCCTGATGCTACTGCCAACCCGGCAATACCCCCTTCAAGGGCTGCTACACGTTGCTCAAGCACGTCATTAGTTGGATTCATAATGCGTGAGTAAATATTGCCCGGTACCGCTAAATCAAATAAATCTGCACCATGTTGCGCACTATCAAACGCATAGGCAGCGGTTTGATAAATGGGCACTGCAACCGATTTGGTTGTCGGATCGGTTTCATAGCCATGATGAATAGCTAGTGTGGCTGGTTGGTAATTCGCAGTCATATCGGCCTCAATAAAAATAGATGTTTATACGTTTAGACGTCCATAATAATTAAATGGCGCCGTGGCGCAAGTTATTTTTTAAAGACGTTTGAGTAGTTCCAAAAGATCGCTTTGAACACCAGCCGCAGTCACTTCAGGGCCAGCGCCTGGGCCTTGAATAATGAGCGGATTGTGCTGGTATTGGCGACTTCGAATAATGAAATTCGCGTTACCTGGCGGTAAGTGCGCATAGGGTGAATCTGCACCGACGGGCTGTAATTGGGCGAATGCTCTGACATTGCCGCTACTCGTTTCTTCAACTTTGCCGATGTAGCAAAATTGATTGGCATCAGGATGATGCTCTAAACGCCAGCGATCAAACGCGGCATCGAACATATCAAGCCCCTGCCAAAACGTTTCAAGTGATACTTGCTGCAATGAAGCTGGCACGAGGTTATGTAATTCAACTTCCGACAACTGCAATGACCAGCCTGCATCGCGCGCCAGAATTAATAACTTCCGCGCGACATCCATGCCACTAAAATCAATCCGCGGATCAGGTTCGGTGTACCCAATATCGGCCGCTTTACGCAGCCAGTCCGATAACTTGTCGCCAGGCCGATATTGTTGAAATATCCATGACAACGATCCGGAGAAATTACCTTCCATAGCAGTTATGGCGTCATAGCAATCAAGCCGTTCTCGAATGGCTTTTTGAATCGGTAAACCAGCACCAACGGTGGTGTTATACAACCAGTGACGTTGACGCTCTTGCAGCCTTGCGCGCAGAGCTTGATAGTAATTCGGGTTGCTCGACCCAGCATATTTGTTGGCGCTAATAATATGCGCACCGGTATCAATCCACGCCAAATAATCACGGCTCACTTCTTTCGAAGCGGTGAGGTCTAAAACGACAGCCGCGCAGCCTTGCTGCTCAAGATTTTGAATTTCAGCGATTATGGAATTTTGAACAGCTTGAGGTTCACGTTGGTATTGCCAATCTTGTGGTAGGGGCCAACGCCAAAGTCTTTTGGAATTAGCTGCTGCATGCACAAATGCAAGTGCGGGTAAGCGCTCGGCATAGTCTTGAAGCCATGTTTGCCCTATCGTCCCTAACCCAACCACAATAATGCCTAACTGCATGGCGACTCCAAGAATTGTTTCAATATCGCTGCGTAATCTGCGGTGTTTTTAATAAACCCATCATGGCCGTAGGTAGACGAAAGTATGTGACAGCCGCGGGCATCCGGTAATTGCTCGTGAAAGCTCTGCAACAAGCTCGGCGGCACCAGTTGATCGCTATCAAAGCCGATAACTAACGTTGGCTGCTCAATGTGATAGGGCTCAATACGGTAGCTATCGAGTGCGGGCCCGAACACTTCAAATAATTGTCGCGCTCGCGGAAGTGAACGTTGTACCGTTCGCAACCCGCGGCTTTCGATATAGTTCACGGCATCTTTCGGATCGGGATAGTACTGATCCATGCCATCGGCGCTACGATAACTCAACATTGCTAGCGCTCGCGCTAATTGCGTACCGCGCTCTGGCTGCCCAGCGGCATCTCCTAGGCGCACAAACTCACGTTGCAGCGCGCGCAGCATGACGGCTTGCGCCGTCGGCCGATGTGCAGCCGCAATCACCGCGACGCGCTCGAAATTTATTAGCTTGTCTTGTGCAAGTTCCAGTGCAACCAGCCCACCATATGAGCCCCCGACAACCGCATGAAATTCGGTCCAACCTAATTCTTGTAACGCCGTACTAATATATGCCGCCTGCTCAGCAATGGTATTCGGTACCGCAGCAACTTCAGACTCGCCGTTACCGCCCGCATAATCCACCGTCACGATGGTGTATTGATTTGGGTCAATCGCTTCTGCTAAACCTTGCCACCAGCCATCTTCTGCGCCTGTAATGGCCTGTCGATCGCCCGATATACCACCAAGTACTAATACCAGCGGTCCGGTACCCAATTCATTGAGATACAACACACCACCCGCAACTGGGCATTGATGAGTTTCAGCAAGAAGCTGGGTAACGCGTGTCATGGCAATAACCTTTTGGAATAAACAGCTTGTTTCAGATGCGACCTAATGTAGCGACTTTCTTAAGAAATATCAATATGGACGTTTAGATGTCTAAATGTTTTTTTTGTATAAGCGCAAGGTTATTGCGATAATCATTGCCAGAACTTCTGACAAGACATAGATAATAAGGTAATTCTCCCATGCCAAGTTTTGATATTGTTTCAGAAATCGACAAAGTTGAATTAAAGAACGCTGTCGACAATGCCACCCGCGAACTTACTACTCGGTTTGATTTTCGTGGTGTTGAAGCAACCATTGAGCTGAATGATTTAACCGTCACCCTAACTTCGGAATCTGATTTCCAGGTGCGTCAGTTGCAAGATATTTTCAATAACCACTGTGCGAAACGAAATATTAGTCTGGCTGGCATTGAAATTCCTGATGAGCCGACACACAGCGGTAAAACCTATAGTTTGGCGTTAACCTTCAAACAAGGTATCGACCAGCCGCTTGCGAAAGAAATCACCAAAAAAATTAAAGAGAGCAAGCTGAAGGTTCAATCGTCTATTCAAGGCGATAAAGTTCGTGTTACAGGTAAAAAACGCGATGACTTACAGCAAACGATTGCGATGCTGCGTAGCTCCGATATCGAATTGCCATTACAGTTCGAGAACTTCCGCGACTAACTCGCATGTCGGCATGCCCTTTGTGCGCAGACTCAGCAACCGCGTTACTGTACACCCAGCAACGCGGTCCGCTTGCGCAACGCGAGTATTTTCTATGTCCGACATGCGCATTGATTCATGTGCCTAACGCCTTTCAGCTCGATTCAGCACATGAAAAAAGCGTCTACGATTTACATCAGAATAATCCGAATGACCCAAACTACCGGCAGTTTCTAACACGCTTATTCGAACCGATGTGTGAGCGTCTTCCGGTTGGCACTAGCGGGCTTGATTTCGGCAGTGGCCCTGGGCCGACATTAAGCCGAATGTTTGATGAGTCGGGTAGACCTTGCAGTACCTACGATATTTATTACGACCATGTGCCAGAGCGGCTCACGAAAACCTATGACTTTGTAACCTGTAGTGAAGTCATTGAGCATGTTGCTGCGCCGCTTGACGTGTTTCAACAGCTACTAGATTGCTTAAAACCAGGTGGCTATTTGGGTATCATGACGCAGCGCTG
Organism: Pseudidiomarina andamanensis; assembly: GCF_009734345.1. Lineage (GTDB taxonomy): Bacteria > Pseudomonadota > Gammaproteobacteria > Enterobacterales > Alteromonadaceae > Pseudidiomarina > Pseudidiomarina andamanensis. The sequence continues at coordinate 1,577,130 of NZ_CP032551.1, forward strand.
GACCTACGTCGATAAATTCTCAGGCTGGAACTACCGAAACGACCCGACTCATATTTGTTTCTTCCATGAAGCCACTTTTCAGTATTTAGCAACAAAGTTTGCTCTCGTTCTGACTATTTACCCCCGTGATGTGGTAATTTTTACAAAACCACAAGCAGCACTTGGTAAGGAAAGCACCGCATGACCACGCATTGGCAGCAACGCCGCTCTGGCTCCCCATTAAATCGCCCAGGCGACCTACGTACACCATGGCAGCGTGACCGCGCACGAGTACTCCATTCAGCGGCATTTCGCCGGTTACAATCGAAAACCCAAATTATGAACGTGGGCGAAAACGATTTTTATCGCACCCGCTTAACCCATAGTTTAGAAGCGGCACAAATTGGTGCTTCGCTAATTAATCAGTTGCAGCAAGTTTGTGGTGCCGATGAGGCACAATACTTGCCAGATTTGAACTTAATGGAAACGCTCTGTTTGGCCCACGATATTGGCCATCCCCCATTTGGCCACGGCGGTGAAACCGCGCTGCACTTTAAAATGCTTGGGTCCGGTGGTTTTGAAGGCAACGGCCAAACATTCCGAATTGTTGGCAAGCTTGAAGCCTATCACCCTGAACATGGAATGGATTTAACCCGCCGCTCATTACTTGGCTTGCTAAAGTATCCGGTTTTGATGCCAGCGCTCAGCGCCCCCGACAACCTCGCTAATCCGGGAAGCTTGGCGAGATGGAAGCCAGCAAAGGCACTGTTTGCCTGTGATGCCGATTTGCTCGATTGGGTTCTAGAACCGTTATCGGCCAGCGACCGAGAACTATTTCAAGCTGTAGATAAGCTGCCAGCAGCACCGTGGCAGAAGTCGAAACACAAAGCGCTCGATGCCTCACTCATGGAGCTTGCCGATGATATTGCCTACGGTGTTCACGATCTCGAAGACGCCGTAGTGACCGGTACCTTAAGCGAGAGTCAGTGGCATGCGCACGTTGATTCCGTCATTAATGAACTGCCGCAAGAATTAGCAACGCTTATGCAAGAACTCGGTGAACAATTATTTGCGCGCGAACATCATCAACGTAAAAATGCGATTGGCGCTTTAGTGAATATTTTTGTGACTCAAGTTCGCTTAGAACAAGTTCTGACTGAGGCTCAAGAGCCATTAATTCGCTATAACGCGACGCTGCCACAAGCTGAAGCCTTTTTATTGAAGAGCTTAAAAGATGTTGTGTTTGAGCATGTGATCAACGAACCATCGATTCAACAGTTACGCTATCGTAGTCAAAATATGCTGTTAGATTTGTTTACCGCACTGCATACTGAGCCACTGCGTTTGTTGCCGCGTAACACGCGTGAGCGTTGGGTAAAAGCGCAACAAGAGCAGGGCCAAGAAGCAGCTGACCGTGTGCTTTGTGACTATGTTGCGGGCATGACAGACGACTATGCCGAGCGTATGTACCGCAATCTATTCGTCGTTTAACCACACTAATAGTTCAGTTAGCGGCAACGGCTTACAGAATAAGTAGCCTTGCATAAAATCGCAGGCATAGCGTGTGAGATAATCGCGTTCTGCCTTGGTTTCAACGCCTTCACCGACAACCTCAATACCGAGTTCCGCAGCCATTGTCAGAACCCCTCGCGTAATGGCAGCGTTACGTGGATTGCTATCAATATCTTGCACAAAACAACGGTCAATTTTGAGTTTTTGTGCTGGTATCACATTTAAGTAACTTAAACTGGCGAAGCCGGTGCCGAAATCGTCCAGCGCAATTTCAAGACCAAGTTCGCGTAACTCGTCCATCATTTTTAAAGCTCCGGTTGAGTCACGGAGCAATACGTTTTCGGTAATTTCGGCAACGAGTTGATTCGGTTTAATTTGATATTTTTTAAGTACATCAGCAACCGACTGGATGAAGTCATCACGATAAAACTGCATGGGTGAGAAGTTCACGCTCACTTGGCCAATACCCGCTTCACGCAATACAGCTAAATCTTTACAGGCTTGCTCTAATACCCAATTGCCAATTGCCACAATTTGCCCTGTGCGTTCCGCCAGTGGAATAAAATCAGCCGGCGAGATATAGCCACGTTCAGGGTGCTTCCAGCGCACTAATGCTTCTGCACCAACAATACTACCGGTACGAGACACAATTGGTTGATAAAATACTTCAAACTGACCTTTTTGAATGGCATCTTGCAACTGCGCTCGCAGTGTAATTTGTTGTTGAGTATCGAGATCTAAATCTGGAGAAAACCACTGGTAAGTACCACTACCGCGGCGCTTCGCTTCATACATGGCCACGTCGGCTTGTTGAATGAGTTCATTCGGATTCTTCACCGCAATTTCGCTACTCGCGATACCTATGGCTGCCGACAAACTGACCTCTGCATCTTCGTATACAAACGGGGCATCGAATTGACTCAAAATTTGGCGCGCCAACGGAATCACATCTTCATCGCGGGTCACACTTTGAATGACGGCAACAAACTCATCACCGCCGAAGCGCGCCAGCAAATCTTGTGTCGGCATGACGCTACTCAATCGTTGGGCGGTCTGCACTAAGATGTGATCACCACACTCATGCCCAAGACTATCGTTCACCGGCTTGAAGCCATCTAAGTCAATAAATAATACATAAACGCGCGCATCGTTATTGCTCACCGAGCGCTGTAAAAAACGCTCCAAAGCCGTTCTATTTGGAAGCCCTGTTAATACATCGTGCTCGGCGTTGTAAGCCAACTCTGCTTCGCGCTCAACCCGCTCAGAAATATCGTTTTGCAAGCCAACGAAATGGCTCACCTCGCCATTCACATCACGTACCGGCGAAATAATCAGCTCATTCCAAAATGGTTTACCATCTTTTCGGTAGTTACGAATCGTGCAACGAATTTCGTGCTGTTCGCGCAACGCCTTAGATATTTGCTGAACGGTATTGGGGTCAGTGTCTACCCCCTGAAGAATACGACAATTGCGCCCAATCATGTCGTCTGGCTCATACCCACTAATAGCGGTAAACGCTGGGTTAATATAGATAATTGGAAAGCCTGGGCGGCGGGCGTCGCTAATCACCACACCGTTGGTGCTCGCCTCAACGCTCCGGTTCAGAATTTGCAAGCGCTCTTCATAATCACTCTGCTGAGTAATATCTTTACCAATGCCATGTACGCCAGCTATTTTGCCGTCGACAATCATCGGCATATTGGTAATTTCGAGTTTCTTCAAGGCACCTTTGCTATTAAATATTCTTAGCTGATAATGCTGTGGTTCACCAGCCTTTGCAGCCTCAAAATGGCGACGTGCTAAATCACGGTCTTCTTCAACTATGCCTAATTGGTAGTGTTGACCAAGTAATTCTTGTTCGGTCAGCTCCAGCAGCTTCTCACTGGCAGTGTTCACACTGGTAAAGTAGCCGTTCAAATCAAGGGTATAGACAGCTTCGGGATTATGTTCGAAGAGCGATGCCGTTTGCTGTTCACTACGTAATCGCTCTATGCGATCTTGATGTTGCGCGATAACCAACGAAATGAGGTCGCGATTTCGCTCAATAAGTCGTCCTTCGTCTTCCGTTGGTATCCGAGCTTGTGTGGAATACAACGCAAATGTGCCAAGTAAACTCCTGTCTGTTGGCGAAAACACAGGAAATGACCAGGCTGCGCGAAAGTTATATTGATCAATAAGCGCCAAGAACGCCTCAAATCGCGAATCATTAAGCATGTCGGCAACAATCACCGGCTCCTTCAGTGCAGCAGCCGTACCACAAGCGCCGACACCGTCAGTTATCGGCAAACCCTGAAGCGCTTTGCTGAATTCAAGAGGTAGCGATTTGACTGCGACAACGTCGAGTGCGAGCCCTTGTGCATTCACCATCATGACGGACGCGAAACAATCAGGAATTTGTAACTCAACGAGTTCACAAATATCTGCAAGCTTGTCACTTAGCGGATGGTCCTGCGCCAGTGAACTCAAGGTATCGTATTCAGCATCGATAAAAGCCTGAAGGTGCTGTGTTTGTTTGCGCGCACGGCGCCAAAACATCAATGCTAACAACAAAGCAATGACGAGCACTGACGCCAATCCTATGATAATTCCGCCTGAATAGTGCTCCACCCAATAATTTCCTTAAAGCTGTGATGCTAATCCGTGCGTTGACTTGCGCGAAAGGCATGCCAAAGAAGACCAATGCCGACCAATATGAGCCCGACAAACATAATTTGCAACTCAATAAATGCGGCTAGAGACAAACAACTTATTAATCCTAAAAAAGAAATCCAGCGCGGCACGAATCGGTCTTCTGTTTTGACACGCAATGCCGCTAAGTTCGTAATACTGTAGTAAACCAATACGGTAAATGCACTGAACGACCAAGCTATTTTCAGGTCGCCAATCAAGACAATCAGCAACATCACCACAAAGGTGACCCAAATGGCTGACGGTGCCGATGTTCTTTGCTGATTCAACTGCGACCATTGCTGTGGTAAATCGCTACGACGTGCCATAGCCAGAACCACCCGTGATACCCCTAGAATTAGGTTTAAAATGACCCCGCACATGGCCACCACAGCACCAATTGCAACCAACTGACGCCATATTCCTTCAGGCAGTAAGTTTGATAACACGAAATTGCCACTGGTGCTTAACGGCACATAGTGCAATATGCCCCAACCAACTGCGGCATATAGCAACGTCACCACAACAACAGTCGCAAGAATTGCACGCGGTATCACGTGACGTGGATTTTGCACTTCTTCGCCCATAGTAGCAATGCGACCGTAGCCGGTATAAGCGACAAAAAGCAAACCAGCTGCTGCCAACAAGTTCTGCCAACTTGGTTCGTGGCTTAGTTCTGGGGCCGGCATTGGATTACTCCCGCTTAACGCTATAAATACAATCAGTGCACCAATTGCTAGGGCAACTAATATTGCGTTAGCGCGGTTTGAACGACGCAGCCCACCAAGTACAAGCAAGGTGAAGAGTAACAGCGTGAAGCCGGCAAAAACTTGCACCAACCATGCCGGCCCACCAAGCCAAGCTTGAAGTGCCACGCCAACAGCTAAGGCGGCGGTAGCGGCGCTTGCGCTCTTGGCTAACACAAATAACCAGCCGGCGGTAAATCCGAGTTGTCGGTTTAAAAATTGATAACCGTATTCATACGTACCACCACTGACGGCATGAATGGCAGCCAATTGGGCACTCGAAAGACCGTTGAACGTTGCTACTGCAGCGGCAATCAACAGCGCCCAGATAATCCATGAACCCGCCAGCTCAACCCCAAAGCCAATACTAACAAAGGCGCCGGTACCAATAATTGAGCCCAACCCAAGCAGAATAGCGCCGCCCAACGACGCACTGCGAACAAGTTGTTGATGAGGTTGATTCATGATTTATCCTTTATCGGGTTCATCGAAGCGACAATCTTTCGCGATGTCAAAACTTCGCAACCGCTCTTTATGATCATACGCATGACAGGTAAGAATTAGTTCATTGACGCCAGTCGCTTTTTTGAAATCGCGCATATATTGATGTACTTGTTCGGCTGTACCTGTCGCAGAATATTTCAAAGCATGATTTGCAGCCGCTAACGCCATTGGGTCCACTTTATCTTCAATATTATCGAGTGGCGCTGGTAACGGCCCCGGATTGCCCTGTCGTAACGCCATAAATTGCAGCTGCATCGAACTTTTAAGACGCTTTGCAGCTTGTTCAGTATCGGCAGCAAACACGTTTAATGCCGCAGCAATATATGGTTTCTCAAGATACGGTGACGGTTTAAAGTTAGTGATATAGGCTTCAATTGCCAGATGAAGATAATCGGGCGCGAAGTGCGAAGCAAAGGCATAAGGTAAACCCAGTTGCGCCGCAAGCTGAGCACCAAACAAGCTGGAGCCTAACAACCAAACTGGCACGTTAGAGCCTGAACCTGGTACAGCTTTAATTTGCTGATTTGGCTTCGGATCAGCCAAATAACCCAGTAACTCCTGCACGTCAGCTGGAAAAGCATCTGCGCTGTCATAAGTGCGACGCAGAGCACGTAGCGTTGCGCCATCAGTACCTGGTGCGCGCCCTAAGCCTAAATCAATTCGATTTGGATACAGCGCCGCCAAGGTGCCAAATTGCTCAGCAGCAATCAACGGCGCATGATTTGGAAGCATGATACCGCCAGCACCAATTCGAATTGTTTTTGTTTGCGAACCGATATACGCCAAGGCAACGGCAGTCGCGGCGCTGGCAATACCGGTCATATTATGATGCTCGGCCATCCAATATCGATGATATCCCCACGCCTCCACATGACGAGCGAGATCGGCGGAATTGAGTAACGACTCGCGCGCGTTACTACCTTCGATAATCGGTGCTAAATCTAAGACAGAAAGTACAGCCACAACAGCTCCTATAACTACTTCTTTGTGAGACATTTTAGTATGCTAACAAACAATTATGTAATTTCTTATAAAGGCGGATAGATATGCAGTATTGGTTGATGAAAACCGAGCCTGATGAGTGCAGCATTGATGATTTTGCCAACAATCCAAGTGATGTGATTCGCTGGGATGGTGTGCGCAATTACCAAGCACGAAACTTTATGAGAAACATGCATATAGGCGATGAAGTGTTCATCTATCATTCAAGCTGCGCCAAAATTGGCGTTGTTGGTATTGTGCGTGTTACCCGAACGGCTTATCCAGACCCTGCACAGTTTGATGCTAACTCGCCGTATTTTGATAGTAAAAGCACCAAAGAGAAGCCGCGTTGGGATGCAATTGACCTTCAATTCGTGCGTAAATTTCCGCAGGTTATTTCTCTCGATAAGCTGAAATCACTACCCGAGCTAGCTGAAAATCCGCTCGTTAGAAAAGGGAATAGACTAAGCGTGGTGCCATATACAAAGGCAGAACGAGACGCGATTTTAGCGCTAGTTTAATTACCGGCTAACAGGTAACTGTTAGCTGGCAATTAAACTGCAATTACGACCGTTTGATTTACTTTGATACAAGGCATTATCTGCGAGCTTTAATAACGTATCCGCATTGAAGCTCGATTCTTTAATAACTGCCACACCAGCACTAATTGTCACGATTTTTTCAATCGTTTCTTCGTTTGGAATGCTAAGATTCGCCACTTCAGTACGAACTCGCTCAGCAACTTGTAAGGCTTGCTGACACGTTAAATTCGGCAGCAACATCACGAATTCTTCACCACCATAACGCGCCACCACATCGGCAGCTCGCTGCGCATGTTCTGACAGTACCTGAGCCACACGTTTCAAACATTTATCGCCGGCTGTATGACCATAGGTGTCATTAAAGGTTTTGAAGTAGTCGATATCGAAATAAATAAGTGCCAAAGACTGGTTGTTACGTTGTGCACGCGCAATTTCTTTCTGCAGCGCATCATCGAAATAACGTCGATTCGCCAACTGTGTCAGTTCATCTGTTATCGAGAGTTTTTCGAGACGCTTCATGGCTTGATTTAATTGCGCTGTACGCTCTTGCACCTTGGCATCAAGATATTGATTAAGCATCAATAATTCACGCTGCGGATCAATAAAATCTGTCAGGTTATGCGAGGTGCCCCAAATGTGAGTCACTTCGTCATCATCATTTACAATAGGTACTAAAAAGGTACGGAACAAATACTCTTTATCGTTCACCACAGGCGTATGTTCAAATTCCAATGGTAACTTGTCAGCTAAGCATTTATGGTATCCATCAAGAATGCCGTCAGGATATTTCCCTGTTGCAATGAGCTCAGAAAATTTCGTTCCAGGTTTTTGTAAAGGGTCGAGAGCAAGTGCCGCTGGATTAGCGAGAATCATCTCGAAATCGTTGGCAATAGGTTTGCAGATCCAAAACGGATTTAACGATTTTTTCCATAACTGCTTGAAAAATAAATCCAGCTCTTCTGGATGAAACGGAACCTGCTTCACTGCGGCGCTCTCTCATTTGTTAAACATTTTTAATACATATTTTTAGTGAATTTAATACATCAGAATTAATGTAGCGCAAAATTTGGAGAACGCCATGCGTAAAATTATGACAGTTTTGTTGCTAGCCCTTAGTTTTAATGGCTTTGCGCAAGAAACAAGTGAACAAGAAATTACCAAAACTTTACATTGGTTCATGGAAGGTGCCAGCGTTAATAGCGCAGCTGTGCATGAGGGAATTTGGGCCGATGAGTTGGTGTATACCAGCTCCAGTGGTAAGCGCTTTGGCAAAAGTGAGTTGATGGACGGCGTTCGTAGTGGCGGCGAAATTACTGATGACCCATTGACCAACTACTATACCGCTGAAGACATTCAAATTGCCTTTTACGGTGAAACTGCGGTGGTCAATTTCACGCTGGTGAGTCATACCGACAATAATGCCGGTTACTCACGCGAAACCTTTTTGAATAGCGGCGTATTCGTTCAACGTGATGGGCGTTGGCAAGCGGTTAACTGGAATGCTACCCGCACTGCCAGTAACTAGTTTTCGAGAAATTCGATGACACGCTGTGCCGCTTTCTGCGGCACCTCCACCATGGGCATGTGACCAATCCCTTTGAATATGTACAGTTCGCTTTGCCGAATGCCGCGTTGCCAAACCGGCGCGGCGGAAGGGCTGAGAATGCGATCTTGATCGCCCCAAATAATCAGCGTCGGTACTCGGATTAACCCCAAACGATTATCTAGTTGATCGTGAAAGCGAAAATCTTGAGCAATATGCGCGTAGTTTGATTTTCGTTCGCTATATCTTAGTGCCATGCCGCGCAGCACAAAGTCGGGTACAAATGGTGGTTGTGCCATGGTTAGCTCATAAAAGTCAGTAAACTCAGCAGTAGAGTCAATTTCAAATGGCGACTCTCCACGTGCAAACATCTGTTCCGTTTCACTCGGTTCAGGCGGCGTCACCCCAGCCGGGTTAAATACCACTATTTTATTGGTTTTTAGCGGGTACATGATGGCGAAATTGGCGGCAATCAGACCGCCCATGGAATTACCAATGATAGTCGCTCGTTTCACATCTAAAGTTTCCATTAGTTGCGCAATGCGATCAGCTTGCGCAGAAGCCCGATACGACCAACCGCTGAAGTATCCGGATTCACCATGACCGGCTAAGTCAGGAATAATCACGTGATAACGCTCATTTAGTTGGTTTGCGAAACGTAACCACAGCTCTTTCGATGCGGTATACCCATGCAGTAATATCACCGTTTCTTGTGCATTCACGTTATTGCGCTCGTACACCGCCATTTCCATGTCATCAATGCGCACAAACGATTTCTCAAAGCCATAAAGCTTTGCCTCTATGGCACCAACAGCATCGTAAACCGCTAGGCCAACGCGCGGATGCAACGAGATCAGCCAAGCGGCAAAAACCAAAACAATGAGGGTAACCAGAAACTTTCTCATGACAATTCCTGCATGGTGGTGTTGGTCGTTCGATGATGTTGCGGTTTAAACCGTCGCGCCATCATTCGGTAAACAAAACTAAAGCCGGGATACATCGCAATCACGTGCCCACTTTTACTTTTATACCAACTATTGCAGCCACCGCTATGCCAAACCGTTTTGCGCATTTCACGGTGAATCATGTTGGTGTAATCTGACTCGGCCTGCTCGGTAACTTCTAATAAGCCGCCTTGCTTGTCAGCGAAACGTAAGGCTCGCATGATGTATTGCATCTGCGACTCAATCACAAATATTGCTGATGTATGACCAATGCCGGTATTTGGCCCCGTCACTAAAAATAGATTCGGAAACTTGGGCAATGTTGTGCCGAGATAAGCGCGCGGAAATTCATGCCAAAACTCTTTTAAGGTGAGTCCATCGCGACCGATTACCTCAAACCCAACCGCACCATCAGTGGCATCAAACCCCGTCGAATAAACGATGAGATCGAGCTCAATCTCATTGCCTTGTGTGGTGACGATGCCGCTCTCGGTGATTTCAGCGATACCGTCGTGTTTATCATGAAGTGTGACATTCTCGCGGCTAAGCGCCGGATAAAGCGTATTCGAAACAATGATGCGTTTGCAGCCAATGGTGTACTCCGGTGTCAGCTTTCGTCGTAATACCTCATTGGGCACTTGCTTGCGTAAATGATTTAGCGCTGGTCGTTGTGCAAAAAAACGCATCAACCCATGCGCATATTTGAACGCAAATACTCGCCATTCCAGTGCCCAGTATATGGTCTTCCGCAACGCGTGATAAACGAACTTAACGCCAAGCAATTTTCGTACCCACGGCGAAAACGTTCGGTCTGGGCGAGGTAAAACCCAATGCGGTGTGCGCTGGAACACATGCAAATATTGAACCTCAGGCGCAATTGTCGGAATCACCTGCGCGGCACTCGCGCCGCTGCCAATGACCGCAACACGTTTGTTGCGGTAATCGAAACTGTGATCCCATTGGTTGGTATGAAAACTTTTGCCTTGGAAGCACTCACGCCCGTTGAAATCAGGAATGACCGGATTGCTCAACGGCCCTTGTGCACTGATCACATAACGCGCATAGAAAGCGTCGCCGATTTCTGGCTCTATTCTCCAACAACAGTGCTCGTCTAGCCAAGTTAATCGAGTGACATTGAAGTTCAATACGGTTTTCTCGCGTAACTGATACTTATCAATCACGCGGTTGGTATAAGCCTCAAGCTCCGCTTGTTCAGCAAACATTTGCGACCAGGCTTGTGGCTCTGATGCCAGCGAATACAGTGGCGACTGCACGTCGACCTGCGCACCTGGGTAGCTGTTTTGACACCAAGTTCCGCCCATAAACGAACGACGTTCGAGCATGACAAAGTGAGTCTGGTTTTGTTTAAGCAAATGTATCGCCGCACTTTGTCCACCAAACCCAGTACCTATGATGGCGACATGGATAGGTTGCTGCGGCGATGTTTTCGGAGCCTCTTGCAGCAAGTTACACCTTTGCCGAAGCGCGCTGATTTATGCGATCGAACCACGCTTGCAGGTGCGTTTGCTCGTCTTTAATGCGTAACTTCACAACGCGAGCAAACGCGATTGTCGCAAACGCATTGATATCCACTGCGGTAAATTCGTCGCCAAGCAAGTACGTATTGTTCTTCAAATGATCATTTAAGAAATCGAGAAACTTCTCTGCGGCACCGTAGCAATCTTGTCCGTAATCCGGGAAGCAGTTCATACGGTCTTTAAAGTAACCTGAAGTATGCTGAAAGCACATGCCTACCGGCGTCATTAGGTAAAAATCGATCCAACGTAGCCATTGCTCAATCAGTGCTTTTTGCTTTGGCGAATCACCCAGCAATTTCGGCGTTTCGGGGTGAGCTTCTTCGACGTAACGACAAATGGCCATTGTTTCTGCCAAACTGGTACCGTCATCGAGTACCGCTACCGGCACCTTTTTCATTGGGTTCATGGCGACAAATTCAGGCGTTAAATTTTCGCCTTTGGCGATATCAACCTGAATAAATTCAACCTGATCTAACAGGCCTTTCTCAGCCAAAAACATGCGCACGCGACGTGGGTTTGGTGCAGTTGCTGTTTCGTAAATTTTCATCATGTGTTCCTGTGTGTTCTTGCCACTGAATAGAACACACAATGAAACAACTTAAGCGACAACGCAAGCGCTTGTTTTATTAGTTTTTACGCCTTCCGACGCACACGTTTTTTACGTCGTTGCCACCACACGTAGGTACCGGTTATAGCTAACAGTAGCGGCGTAAACCCGACGATACTCCAGATAATTTTTACCGGTAAGCCGCCAAAGGTTCCAAAATGCAATCGACGAAAGCTATCGAGCGTTTTCGCACCAACACCTTGTTCATTGAGGTTGTAGGTACTCATGTAATCGCCGGTATGCGGATCATAATTGCTCACGCTGCCATAGTTACTCAACAACGGATTCGTTGTTGGGGCGCGCCCAAATACCGTGAATGGCAATTCTGGCTCGTACGGGAATAATAAATATGTCGGCTTAAAGCCGTCGATGCGCTGCTGACTGTCAGCAACCAATGAGTCAATATCGAGGTTCGTATTATAAAGTCGCTCCGTCATGATATGGTGCTCGGCACCATCGGCATGCTCGGTCCATTCTTCATAAAAAATCAAAATATTGTAGTAGCCGCCAGTAATCGCCAGCACCAACAGCACTGGTGAAGCAAAAGTACCAACCATTTTGTGCAAATCGCTGAACACAGCAAGCAGGCGCTGATTCCAACGTAAAGTAAATAAACGCGCCCAAAAACGTCGGTACATAATGAGCCCTGACACGCCCATAAACAGCAAGAAAATCGACAGTATCAATCCGATAATCAAACCAAGATGTTCGGGCAAGTGTTTCAGATCGTTGAGCATCAACGTGTAGTGAAACTCAACCAGCCAATCGGTTAAGTAGTGGCCGGTTTCGGTTGGCTGACTCAATAACTCACCCGTGTATGGATTCAAATGAGCTTTGTGCCATTCATCGGTGCCACGCTTAATCATAAAGATGCGGTCCGCTTCATCATGGCCTGCGGGAAAAATTTCCCAACTACCAAACTCGTAGTTCGGTAACTGTTCGTTTACTTTGGCGGTTAATTCAGTCAGCGGTAGCCGCGCTTCCTGGGTAACGGGTAACGCCGCAATAGATGGCAGCAGCAGTGCATCAATTTCTTTTTTGAAAACTAAAATGCTGCCGGTGAGACAAATAAGAAGAAAGGGGATCATACAAATGATCCCCGCCCAACCATGCCATTTATGGAGAGTCTTTCGCATTGTTGGTTAAACCTTTAAAACGAATAGCTTAGTGTCGCTGAATAATTGCGCGGCGCGCCATAGTAACCCTGCGTTGCCCATAATAAACTGTTGATATATTTCTCATCGGTGACGTTATTGGCATTCAGAGATAACGTAACTGATTGATTAAATTGGTAGCTCGCCATCAAATTTAATCGACCATAGGCATCTTGGGTTGTGACAATGGTTTCACCCGCATTATCGTAGCTATCGCCAACAACACCTTGTACTCTAGAGATAGTATCTTGCCACTGATAACTTACGCCAAACTTCCAGTTTTCGGCAAACATCGGGCGATAAGTTAAAGCTGCACGGAATAGATTCTCTGGCGTGTAGTCTTCAACGGTGGCATCGCCATCAAGCTCAAATGCTGTCGCCGCAATACTACCTTGTAAACCGGTCGCAATTTCACCAGATAGCTCCACCTCAAAACCGCTACTAGTTACCCCATCCGCAGCGCGATAGACAGTTTCTGGCGCATTGGTGTTTGGATTCGTAACGGTGCCATCTCCTACGGCTAAATTCTTCTGGGTCACGTCGAAATAGGCTGCCGAGAACAAAGCACCACCGTTGAACAATTCCGCTTTAATACCAATCTCTGCTGTTTCACCCGTCAACGGTGGTAGACGATTGAAATCACGGTCACGTAAGTTCTGTGCTTGGAACGTTTCGGTATATGACGCATACACTGTTGTTGCTTCGTTTAGGTTGTGAGTTAAACCAAAGTACGGAATAAATTCAGCGTCATCGCGTGATTGATCCACGCCATAGCCAATACCATCGGTTTTAAATTCATTGTAACGACCACCCAACAACAATTTGGTGTCGATACCTAAACTGAAGCGCGCCTGGGCGTATAGCGCTTTTTGGGTGTTGTCGATTTCACTGCCAGCCAAGCCATCAGTGAACTCAGGAAATGGTGTGTTACCGTCCCAATCTTCTAACGCAGGCATTGCTGGAAAACCATTACCAGTATGGAAGTCATACAATGACGTATCGATATAGTCTAAACGCGCGTAGTTGGCACCAAAAACGACCTGATGGTCTAAACCACCCAGTTCAAAATTACCTGAAACATAAGCATCTAAGGTGTCTTGTTGGTCATCCAGATCATACTCGCTAGCATAGCCCACAAGACCCAAACCAGTCTCCGGGTCTAACCCCACTGAAGGGTCTGGCAGATAGGTATAAAACAAGAAGCTGTCTTCATCAGTACGAACTCGGTTATAGGCGACGCGCAAGGTCCACGCTTGGTTCAATGCCGACTCAATATCGATAAAACTGCGACTTTCTTTTACGGTCCAATTTGACCAGTCTGCAGCAATGTTGACCGAACGATCAAAGTCAGTCGGGGTGCCATCACCATAATGCAGAGTGACCGCGCCCCACATATTTCCGTCGGTATCGCTGCGATGTTCACTATGACCGAGAGTAATCAATGTGTTGCTGGTTGGTGCATAATCAATGACACCATAAACAACCTGCGAGCTATTTTCGTAGCGATCAAGATACGATTCGCTGTTGTCATTCACAACAACCAACCGGCCTCGTAACGAATCCGTTAACGCACCAGAAAAATCACCTTCAATGCGTTTACCTGACCATGAACTTAGCGTTGCTGAAATGCTATTTTGAGATTCAGAGGTAGGTCGCTTGCGCACCAAGTTAACGGTTGCCGAAGGGCTACCAACACCGGTCATGATGCCATTTGCGCCATGCACAACCTCTACCCGCTCATACACAGCTGAGTCTATACGTCCATGGGTATTGCTATTAATTAACGGGAGACCTAATCCATCAATCTGAAAGTTATTGACTTCAAAGCCACGCGACGTGTAGTAAATTCGGTCGGTTTCAACTTGTTCAACATTAATCGTGGCAGAAGTTTCGAGAATTTTATTGATGTCGTTGAGGGCAAAATCACGAATTTTCTCTTGAGTGATCACAGTGACCGTTTGCGGTGTTTCTTTCACGCTAATATCTAACTTCGAAGCCGATTGCTGATCGCTAGCGAGGTAACCACTTTGTTGCTCACCGCGAATCTCTAACCGTTCGATCGCTTCTGTGGTTTGCGGCTCAAGCGAGCTTGCGAAGGCTGACGGCATTCCCGCCAAAATGAGAGCTGAAGTTACTGCAGACAACTTGATCACGTCCATACCCCTATCAATATATGAAGAACAAATAGGGGAGCGATCCTAATGCAAATAGGAATGATTCGCAATAGCGTTTTTAATTTTTATTAGTTTGTCAGATAACGAACATGGCCAATGAAGCTTCGCGCCACAGGACCAAGCGTTTCGGCGTCACGGAAATTCAAGTAAAAATTCGTGGTGCGAGTGCCGCCACGGGTAAGTTGAATAGGCACTAATAAGCCATATTGCAAGGCATTCGCAATGGCACGACGCGGCAGCCACGCAAAGCCTAGGTTTTTCTGTATCAACTCAATAGAAGTTGCTAAATGGCTCACCGTCCAGCGCTGTTCCGAGCCAAGCCAGCCAATATCCGTTTTCTTCTCAATGCCTGAGTCACGCAACACAATTTGCCGATAATGTTTCAGATCTTCAGGCGAGACATTTTTCTTCTGCGAAAGGGGATGTTCTGCACCGCAAACCGCCATAAACTCCAACTGACATAAATCTTCGCTAAGCTCGTTGGCCAAGGTAAATGGCGATAAGGCAATTTCAGCCGTCCCTTTATTTAGGAGCTCATTGGCGCCAGTTAAAATGGTTTCAATCACTTCTAAATGCACAATTGGATATTCATTCGAGACTTCCGCGAGTGCTTGGTACAAAACGTCTTTCGGAAAGGCTTCATCGACAGCTATCGCTAGCTTTGACTCAACACCTTGCTTAAGATTTTGGGCAACGTTTTCAAGTCGTTCAGTTTCAGCGAGTAAGTAATTAATACGCCGAAGGAGCTGCTGGCCGGCATGAGTAACAAAGGTTTTGCGCCCCTGCACCTCAATGAGTTGCACGCCCAACTGCTCCTCCAATTTATTCACCGCATGGTGCACCGTCGATTGGCTTTTGTGTACGTGGTCGGCGGCCTGTTGAAAGCCACCAAAATCTGCCACTGCTTTAAACATTCGCCATTGTTCGATGGTTGAACGCGCCATGCGTAATTCTCCGTATTGTTATTTTGCGAGCTTTTGCTGCAACCAGCTATCAACCGATACTTTACCTGCGCCCATAAATACTAAAGCCACGCTGACCGCAAGTAACGATAATCCGAACTCATAGCCGTTGTTACTCATAAAGAGACCGTTGCCGATATGAACAGCAAATATTGCCACTAACATTGCAATGCTTAAAACCGCACCGGCTGGGCGAACTAAAAAGCCAACAATTAACGCTAAACCACCGAAGAATTCGGCGGCACCAGCCAAAAATGCCATCAATACGCCTGGGGCTAATCCGATACTTTCCATCCAGCCACCGGTTCCCTCTAGCCCATAACCGCCGAACCAACCGAACAGTTTTTGCGCACCGTGAGCCATAAAAATGATGCCGACAGGGATACGTAATATAAGTGCACCCCAACCTGCGTCAGTCGTGGTTAGTTTTTTGAAAAGCTCTTTCATGTTGTCATCTCCAATGAATTAAGGGTCGTAACGACCACTACCAAATGTCGTTGGAGATACTATAGCTCAGAATAATATCTTATAAAAATGGATAAAAATAGATATTAAGCTCGATTTAATCGAATCATTTCAGTGCCGCGCTTCATTCTTTTAACGAGAGTTCTTCCATGACAGTTCTATTTCCACCACGACGCTTCGCTAAATAGAGCTGGGTGTCAGCTGTTCGAATGACATCGCTCGCTAATTGCCCAGATTTAATTGGGGCGACACCAAAGCTAATTGAGAGTGCGCCAATTCCTGAAGCGCTGTAGTTGTGTTCAATACCAAGATGCGCGATGCCGCTACGCAGGTTATCAATATAATTTGGCTGTGCGGCGAGAATTCGTTGCGGTAAAATAATTGCCAATTCTTCCCCGCCATATCTATACACACTATTTTGCTCACAGGCATTCATTAAATATTGTGCGATTTTTTGTAGCGCTTGATCACCTGCTTCGTGGCCATAATTATCGTTATATGCCTTGAAACTATCTAGATCTCCTAAAACCAATATCGACGGCTCGCTGTCAGATTGTAGCGCCTGAGCTAAATCACGATCGAAAGCTCGACGATTAAGTAAACCCGTTAAGCCATCCATATTTGCCAGCGCTTCAAGCATTTTATTTGCTCGCGCAAGCTCGCGAGTACGCTGGTTTACTTTTTCTTCGAGCTGCTCTTGCGCCTTAATAAAGCGCTTCGCCATGGTCACAAAGGCATTCAGAGCATAGCGCACTTCACCCTTTAATTTACCTTTTAAAGTATTGCCCGCAAGAACGTCTTTATAGTTACGGGCATCCATCATTGAGGCCACATAGGCCATTTCCGTGAGTGGTTTACTCACGTCGCGTCGAACCAGTAAATACACAACCATCAACACCAGTAATACCAGCGCAACACCGCCAACGATAAGCCGTACAGGTAAAACAGCGGCCTCGCGTTGAATATTCAGTTTTGGATAAATGGTGACATACCACCAGTTCGGATTATCGATGCGTTGGAACGTGACCACATGGTCCTCGAAAAAATCATCTAACGTCGACGTGTTTGCGCTGAGTTCTCCACTTAAAATTTTCGCGTTAATACTTAAAAATGCTGGATCTGGATAAGTCTCAGGGGTCAGCAACGCTTGCTCTTGAACGAGATCAAACGCGATATTTGTTGCGGAGATTAACTGCCCCTGGCTATTCAGAACGAAATGCTCGGCATCTGGGCGTTGCCGCTGCGTAAGGTCAGCGAGTAATTGGCTGATGCCCACATCGAAACTAGCATTTGCGAGATGCTTTCCGGCATAGTCGATCGGCCGCTGATAAGTAATGGTCCAATAGCCTGCGGTAATATCGTAGTACAAGCCGGTCCAATTCGGTTTGCGCTCAGGGTTTTCACTCTGCAAGGTTGATTTCACGACCGAGTAATTAGTAATCACGAGGTCTTTGTCTGCGAGTAGTCCCCAGGGTTGATCTGGAGAGTACAGCATTAATATATTTTCGGGCATGGAAAAATGCGTATTAGTGACAACATGCTGCCAAGCAGGACCTAACTCGTTGAGAATACTTAGAGCAACCGTTGACCGTAACTTTAACTCGGGTGTTATCGGGTTTGGGCGAGGCCCAACGAACGCTGACAAATACTCAAAGCGCGTGTTATCGATAGTTGTACCGCTGTGAAACGTGACTGGCAACCGCAGTACACCTGGTGATGTTTCTTCATACCACGCATCAAACGCATCAACCGCCTGCTGATAACGCCGCGAATTGGTGTCGTTATAAAACTCATAGCGCTGAACAAATCGCTCCGCCAGCACATCACCAAATGCTTCAATACGCTCAAAAAACCGTTGATTACGTTCTATTTTTTGTGCAACGTCGCGGTTTAAATCGCTAATAAACTGATGCTTTGCGTTTTGGTAAACAACATAGAACGTCACAATCGAACCGAAAATGACCAGACCAATCGCCCACGCACTAACACGAAGAAGGAGTCGTGTCGTTAAACGCTCAGTTGCATGTAACCTTCTGTCATTGCGGCGACGTTCCATGGTAAATCTCTCTGGCTTTTTTCTTAGTTTAGATAATTATTGGCACAAAAAAAGGGAGCAATCAGCTCCCTTTTTAACTTTTTCTTAATTATTTTAAGTCAAAGCGATCAAGTCGCATCACTTTCACCCATGCATCAACAAAGTCGTTCACAAACTTCTCGTCAGTGTCGCTTTGCGCATAGAATTCAGCAATGGCACGAAGCTCTGAGTTTGAACCGAAGATCAAATCAACTGGCGTTGCAGTGTACTTCAATTCGCCTGAACTACGGTCACGACCTTCGTAAACACCCTCTTGGCCTTTCGCCGGTGCCCACTCGGTGCTCATATCCAACAAGTTCACGAAGAAATCGTTGGTCAATTGGCCTGGACGGTCAGTGAACACACCATGCTTCGCACCACCGTAGTTGGCGTCTAGAGCACGCATACCACCCACAAGTACGGTGACTTCAGGCACAGTCAACGTGAGTAAATCAGCACGTTCTACCAAAGCTTCAGCTGGCGACATCATCGCGTCTTTAGTGTAGTAGTTGCGAAAGCCATCAGCTTTCGGTTCTAACACATCAAACGAATCGTCAGTCCATTTTTGCGTGGTGTCATTACGACCTGGCGCAAATGGTACCGATACCGTATAACCGGCATCTTTTGCTGCTTTTTCGATTGCAGCTGCACCGCCTAGCACAATCACATCAGCCAATGAAACACGCTTACCTTTTGGCAACGAGCGGTTGAAGTCTTTTTGGACTTTTTCCAAGGTAGCCAACGTTTTCTTCAGCTCTTTCGGATTGTTTACCGCCCAATCTTTCTGCGGCGCTAAAGCAATACGTGCACCGTTCGCACCACCACGCATATCGGTACCACGGAAGCTAGCTGCAGATGCCCAAGCAGTGCGCACTAACTCAGACACTGACAAACCTGAGTCTAAGATTTTCTTCTTCAGATTCGCCACATCGCGGTCGTTAATTAACTCATAATCCACTGCTGGAATCGGATCTTGCCAAATCAACGGCTCTTTTGGTGAGGTATCCACCACATAACGAGCGCGTGGGCCCATGTCACGGTGAGTCAGCTTGAACCAAGCTTTTGCGAATGCCAATTCGAACTCTTCAGGGTTCTCATGGAAGCGTTTCGCAATTTTGCGATATTCAGGATCGAATTTCAGCGACAAGTCAGTGGTGAACATGATTGGCGCATGACGTTTGCCAGGAATATGCGCATCAGGAACCAAGTTTGACGCTTGACCGTCTTTTGGAATCCACTGAATAGCGCCAGCTGGGCTGCGAGTTTGTTCCCATTCAAAACCGAACAGGTTATCAAGGTATTGCATCGTCCAAGCAGTTGGATTTACCGACCATGCACCTTCTAAACCAGACGTAATGGTATCTTCTGAGTGGCCTTTACCACACTTGTTCTTCCAACCTAAACCTTGCTCTTCAATTGCTGCGCCAGCCGGAGCTTCACCTAAACAATCATCCGGCTTGTGCGCACCGTGCGCTTTACCGAAGGTGTGACCACCAGCAATCAAAGCAACAGTTTCTTCGTCATTCATTGCCATACGGCCGAATGTTTCGCGAATGTCCTTCGCAGCAAGCAATGGATCAGGGTTACCATTTGGACCTTCTGGATTCACATAAATCAGACCCATTTGAACCGCCGCTAGCGGACGCTCAAGTTCACGGTCGCCACTATAACGCTCGTCCGCTAACCATTTTTTCTCTGGGCCCCAGTAAACTTCGTCTGGTTCCCAATTATCTTCACGACCAGCCGCGAAGCCATAGGTTTTGAACCCCATCGATTCAAGCGCAACGTTACCAGTCAGTACCATCAAGTCTGCCCATGACAGGTTGTTGCCGTATTTCTGCTTAATTGGCCACAACAAACGACGCGCTTTATCCAAGCTCACGTTATCCGGCCAACTATTGAGTGGTTCAAAGCGTTGTTGACCACCGCCTGCACCACCACGACCATCGTGAATACGGTAGGTACCAGCACCGTGCCACGCCATGCGAATAAAGAATGGACCATAGTGACCGTAGTCAGCTGGCCACCAATCTTGCGAATCAGTCATTAATGCTTCGATGTCTTTTTTCACCGCATCGAAATCAACTTTCTGTACAGCTTCAGCGTAATCAAAATTCGCCATCGGATTTGAGCTGACATCGTGGTCGCGCAACGGGCTTAAATCGAGTTTATCTGGCCACCAGAACATTTGAGATTTGCTATCAGGAGCAGCCATTGCACCTGATGAAAATGCCATGGTAACAGCAACCGCTGCAGCCGATAGCATCGGGATGGATTTCTTGAACATGAGATGCTTCCTCCAAAAAGGACTGTTTCTAAGTCAGATTGACTATAGTAGAAATAGTCGATTCTGCGAGGGAGTTACAAATAGGAAAATTCGATTAGATCAATCGAAAGTGCTGTTTTGCCAGTAAAAACGTGGTTCAACCACCATATTTGAGGTAAGCCATGAGCGCGTCACGGTCTTCTTGTTTTGGTAAGCCAGTGAACGGCATGCACATGTCTTTGACCATTTTTTGTGGATTTTCTAACCACTCGTAAAGCGTCGACTCTGTCCAAACAATATCATGTTGCTTCGTGGTTTCAGGAAACGTGTAACCTTCAATTGTCGCAATTTCACGATTGAATATATTGGCTAAATGAGGGCCGAAGAATTGGCTCTTGTTCGGATCCATGCTGTGGCATGCAGAACATTTGTATTTGAAAACTTTGGCACCTTTTGCAATGACGGCAGGGTCGTTTGGAATGGTTGAAGTTTGTGTTGACGATTGAGCTTGCGGCCCAATTGATTCGCAACCCAACAACAGAATCAACGGCAATATCCCAATCAACCTTTTCACAAAATACCTCTACTTCGTACGAATATAACGACTCAGATGATACGCGCTCATATGAACTTCGTCATCTCGGAGTTGCTGCCGACCATTGGCCAAATAATTCGGGATGACTTGAGGGTTCAATACCGCTATTTCGGCCGAGCGACCTAAATCCGTTGTTTTCACATACCACCCAGGAAAAACCACGATACCTTTTACCGGCAGCCGCTTACCGGTGCTTTCAAAAAGTAATTTATGTAGCCATGCGCTTGCGGCTTTAACTTGGGTAATAGCGTCTGATTGCAATGGCTTACCGCCACGCAATATTTGTTTGCCATTGTAAAATAATACCGACTTGGAATTGCTCGATTTCGACATAGTTTTCGTTTCAATCACGAACACACCAGAGCGGTGAATCACGACATGATCGAGGTTAAAGTTTTCACCTTCAATATCGTGAAATACTTGCGCACCATCCAAACGAAGCCGCTCAAGAAATTGACCTACCGCTTTTTCGCCGTCGCGGCCGAGTTTGATTTTATTTGTTTCTTTAAAGGCTTTTGCAAGACGAACGCCAAAGAAAATCGCTGCAACACCACAAATAACAGAAATTGTGACTGCGTCAGGCTTTGCATCACTAAGTGCATATATCCACGAAAAGGTAACTGCCAGAAAAAGGATAATTAAAACCATAAAATTGAAAATTACGCCGTCTAAAGCGACATCGATTAGACGCCGATCAAGTGATTCACCAGGATTTCTCAGGGGCTTATCTTTGAGGGGTGAAATTTTCTGACTTTTCATGGCTACTCCTTAGCGCTTCTTTCACTATTTAATAGCGTGAACAAAATTAAATGTCCATTAATCTACAAAAATGGCGGGCTGTATCAACTTGTTAGGTCGCCAATTTGATGGAAATTTCCTAAACTACGTCACAGTTACTTTACGAAACAACAGTTCGACTGAAAAGAGACTCCCACATGCCACTACACGTGATCAAACACCCGCTGATTCAGCACAAACTTGGTTTAATGCGCGAAGCAGATATTTCAACCAAGAGCTTTCGTGAATTAGCCAATGAACTTGGTAGCTTACTGACTTATGAAGCGACGAAAGACTTCGAATTAGAACCACATACGATTAACGGCTGGAGTGGCGAATCGATTGAAGTTGAAAAACTCAAGGGCAAAAAAGTCACAGTGGTACCTATCTTGCGTGCGGGAATTGGCATGCTGGATGGCGTACTCGATTTAATTCCCAGCGCAAAGGTGAGTGTCGTTGGCTTATATCGCAATGAAGAAACCTTAAAGCCGGTGCCCTATTTCCAAAAGTTGGTAAAAGACATCGACCAACGCACAGCTTTGGTGATTGACCCAATGTTAGCAACGGGCGGCACGATGGTGGCGACACTCGATATGTTGAAACAACATGGCTGCAAAGATGCGCGAGTTTTAGTGCTCGTTGCTGCGCCAGAAGGTGTGGATAAAGTTCTCGAAGCGCATCCAGATATCCACATTTATACCGCTGCACTTGATTCACATTTAAATGAACACGGCTATATTGTTCCTGGCTTGGGCGATGCCGGCGATAAGATATTCGGCACCCGATAAATTGTTTAACTTTTGTTGACGTTTGCCGAAAAAAAATACTATAAAAGGGCAAACGTCAAAAAAAGTTAAGCTATGAAAACAACAAAAATACTTGGCTCATTGAGCCTCATCAGCCTTTCTGCTTTATTCTCGCCTTCAAGTTATAGTTCCGATGTATTGGTTTCAGCCGATTTTAATGTCGGGCAAGGCTTTAATTATTTGGTTAACGGCACCTGCTATGTGGTGACACCGAAACACGTCATGGGCGACGCCACTACTGCGAATATTATGCTACCAACTCGGCAGTACTTCACCGCAGACTTAGCACATGTATTTGATGTCGACATGGCAGTTCTTGAATCGAACATTCCTGAGGCGCAATGTAATCGAAATACATTTTTACAGGTCAGCGATTTAAAGAAGCTCTTGGAAGTTTATCAAACAGGTGTTCTCAAAACGCGTTTGGCTGATGGCAGTGTATTGCAATCGAAAATCGTGATTAATACCGTAGATGAAACAGAGTACCTAGCGATAAAACCCGAACGTGCAGACGAGCCATTCAAGCAGGGTTATAGCGGCAGCATTTTGTTTGTGGCAGAACAGGCTGCGGGTGTATTACTTGAAGTGGATGATGAAGGCGGTGTGGTTTATCGGGCAGATGCACTGACAGGTATGCTGGATGAACATTTTGGTGTTAACGACGAGCCTGAGGCAACAGAAACAGCGACTACTGAAGAGACAAACGCAGATGATTCAGCGGTAACCACGAATTCGCATTTGACAGGTCGGTTAGCGAAAAACCAAATTAAAGATCATGAAGTGAAAATGCTGGAAAATAGTCCGGTCGAGTTTGTATTGAAGGCTACTGAAGGCAATCAGATGCAATTCTCAATCCTGATTATGGATCGTCGTGAAAATAAGCTTCTCGATTACAAATTTTATAGTACTAACGACTATAACTTTGCGTTTACACCACCTAAGTCAGATACATATATTGTTCGACTTTTAGGGGTAAGTTCATTTGGTGAATTCGATATTAAGCTTAATGATTTTGCATTCGATGCAGAGCTTCGTGGCGACGGTAATAGTTTTCAGATACCGACCACAATAACGCCAAAAGTTGCGAAGGATTCCATAGCCGAATATAGATTTAATGGTGAAACTAACAGTCCCATAGAGATGTTGTTTAATGAGGTTAACGGGCAACAGTTTAGATATGCTGCGCATATATTGAATAGCGCCGATGAAGTGCTCCGAGAATATGAGTTTTACTCTACAAATAGTTACGCCTATGCATTCACGCCGCCAACAAACGACGAATATACTTTGAGACTTTTTGGCACTCGTCATTACGGTACAACCAATATCGGCATTACGCAGTGGGTAACTGATGCTGAACTCAAGGGTGCGCAGAACGTTGTCGTTGCCGGTGAAATGATGACCGGAAAACTTGCATATAACGCAGTTGCAGAATATCGAATGATGATGAAAGCAAACGCACCGATCGACTTCAAATTTGAACCGAACTCAGGCGATATGAGATATCGTCTCGAGATTTTTGATGAAACCGGTGAAAGAAAATACAGCGATGAGTTTTATACAAATAACGAATATCGTATTGTGTTTACCCCATTATCTTCCGACGTACACCTTATTCGTTTAACCGGAATAAAAAGTCATGGTAACTACACCATTAAGTTGTTTGACTATGATTAAACGTCTAGCTGCGGTTGCTGTACTTGTTGCTAGCTTGGGTTTGGCGCAAGCGAATCAGGTGAGTGAGTTTACCGAGTCATATAGCGAAACGGTGAAGGTGTCTGGGCAATTTTTGAAAGGGTTACAGTTCACCGATGTGGATTATGCCGTTGCGCCTCACCTTTACTTTCCAAGTGTTTATCAGGGGCCGGTTTGTATTTATGTCAGTAGCGCAGATGGTCGATACAAATCGCAATATCAATATACCTTGACTGAACCCACGGAAGGATTAGTCAGTATTGAGTTCCCCACACAGTATATTAATGAACTAGAAGAGTTTTCGCCTGGCGAATTAGGCTTGCTCGCAAACGCACAACAAGATTGTTCATCATTAAACGGTAACTATTTAGTGGGTTCTTGGGGAATGCCAAAATCCATGACGAATATCGCCGTATTTCTTCGTAGTAATGCTCGTCGGGATGTAGCAACCATTTTTGGTCGTGATGATGGCGAAAATAAGACCGCACCCATCACGGTAAAATGCCAAGATCTACGAAGTAATTATCGCGTTTCTTACGACAAAGAATGCGTGTTACAGGGTGTTAATACCAATCAGATGACACGAGTGGTTATTAAACGTCGAAACTTACGCGCAATGCCAGATGAAGTGGTTGAGTTATTTCAATGAAACCACTCAATTTCAAAACATTATTCCGTAAAACCGCAAAATTTTTATTCGGAATTTTTCTCACTAACGAAGATTTACCTTATTCCGCAACTGAGTTTCGTGACCGTATCGCGCAAAGCTCACTGCGTTGGCTATTGCATATTTTAGTGGGATTATTTTGGCTGCTATTAGCCTACATTGTTTTCATTTCTCTTCGGTTTATCAGTACCCCCGATACGCTCTACAACGTTACAGCACGTTCCGAAATTATTGCCATTGATTCATTCCAAAATAGTGCATTTGTTCCGTGGCAACTTGAAGGCGTTACACGTTATGCACAATGTGGCAGCGAAACGTCTCTTGTATCTGGACAACTTCAAGTAGCACAGGATACGTCGGTGTATATTGAGCGAATTGGGACGGATTCTGTGTGGATAACCTTAAGCTCAGCAACGCTAGCACCCGTAGGCTTTATACAAACTCGTAACGAGCGTATTGAATTAAGTGATTGTGAAGCTTTTGAGTTACAGGCTTCGGCAAACAACAGTTATACGCTGCCTATAGATGGCGTCATGACCATTGGCGGTGAAGTAAAAGAAGCATCAGCGCGTGAGCCTATACTGCATCGAGGTTCTGTCGCAATTTCTGATAAAGGCGCTTGGTCGGGTCAATATTATCAAACCGAGCCATATGCACTTGAATTAGGCGATAAGTTTTTTATTCAGAACCCGTCTATTCAAAGCTCTGGATTTATTTATGTTGATGATTCGCCGGGTATGCAGATTACATTCAATGGAAAAGGCGACGCCGGTGTTATTCAACGCTATAAATCTGAAGATATTATTCTAAAGAATAGTATTTGGACGAAATTAGCCCACGACGAGAGTTTGTTGTTTCTCTGGCTATTTCTCGTTGCTGCCTTTTCGCTCCTGAAATTTGTTATTCGGGTGAATATTGAATAGCCACTCAAGGCATACCAAGTACTTGATCTCGCCCTCCGTGTTTAGCGCGATATAAATTTTCGTCAGCGCTAAGTAGTAACTGATCGATGGTATCGGTGCCATTGTTTGTATACGTTGCCGTGCCGATACTTACCGTGATGTGAATATTATTTTCGATAGCTTCAGCGCGCACATTTTCAATAATTCTCTGGCCTAATTGCATCGCTTGTTGTTGATTGGTATTCGGGCAAATAACTAAAAATTCTTCACCGCCCCAACGGCCTAAAGAATCCGTTTCACGAATTGTGTCGCGTAGCACATCACAAAGTTTGATCAGAACTTTGTCTCCGATGAGATGACCATACTTGTCATTCACGTCTTTAAAATGGTCGACGTCGAGAAGCAACACGGATACCGGTTGATTAGCCCGATTAGCCTGAGAAATTACCGCGCTTAAGGTGTTATCTAAATGTAATCGGTTAAATACTTTTGTGAGAGGATCCGTAATCGCGGTTTTTTGTAATTGGTCGTAGGCTTCTTGACGTGAGTTTTCATAAAAACGAAATAGAAATACCTGTGCGGTGGCTACTTCAATAAAATTAAATAGCGCTCCTAAGCTCAAATTAGCAGTGACTTGCTGATTAATGAGTTGATACATGTACCAACTACAATATCCTAATATTATGGCGCTTACCCAAGAGCCATCACGCCGCCCTAATAAAAAGAACGCGAAAGGCGGTAAAATAGTTACCCACATTAATGAGTAATTACGTCCTTCAGCGAGATGAACAAACGCTAATAAAATGGTGGCAATCGCAATTATGACGGCCCAACTGGCAACTTTGAAATTTCCGCCCTTGTTCACAAACCAGAGAATAGATACCGCGAGGGTAAGGCCAAGATAATCGAAGAATGCAATTTCGGGGGCATCAAATAACGTGATGTTGAGCGTGCCAATAATTCCGAAATAGGCAATCATAATCAGCAAAATGCTGTAAATCAGCGAGACTTGTTTGTAGCGCGGATCGGCTGCATCAATATCGGGATGGTATTTGCGCCAAAATTTCATAACGTCACTTTACATTGTTATTTTGAATATCCTAGCTGTGTTTTTAACGAATTGGAATTAACTTTGTGAATGACTAGCCGAAAGTCTTAATCCGTGATTTCATGGTGGCAATACCGCATATATTTTAGGTGCACAATGAACGAAACTAACCAAGTCAAATTGCTAAGAAGTGCCATTATTTTGGGCATCACATTATTAGTTTGTGGGCACATTGTGCTTGGCGTGACGTTTGCTAGTGACAGTATTGGCCACCAAGGATTTATTTTAGGCGCAGCGCTTAGTGCATTCGGCGTTGTTCTCTCATTACCAACTAAAATTTATTTAACGCTATTACTGATGGAACACGAAGAGAAAACCAACCCCAATTTCACGCGTTCTGCCGACGGTCAGGCACGTCGTGGTATTTCTGTTGCGCATATTCGAACAGCAACCGAAGAAGACGCCGCGCGCCTTTCAGAAATCGCTCGACAAACCTTCGTCGATACCTTCGCGGCGGATAATACCGAAGAGAACATGCAGATGCACTGCGACACGACTTATAGTGAAGCGTTGCAACTGGCGGAAATTCAAGATCCGAATCGATTAACACTGTTGGCAACACACGAATGGAACATTGTCGGATTTGTGCAGTTGCGCTGGGGCAATACGCCGGAATGCGTTCAAGCTAAATCAGCTGGCGAACTGCAGCGTTTGTATGTCGACAAAGACTGGCATGGTAAAGGTATCGCACAAGATTTAATGCAGGCGGCTATTGATGCCATGCTGCGCAAAGGTAACGACGTGATGTGGCTGGGCGTGTGGGAGCATAACCCGCGCGCCATTGCGTTTTATAAAAAGACTGGATTTATCGAGGTTGGCTCACATGTGTTCCCGCTGGGAAATGACCCACAGCGGGATATTATTATGATGAAACCGTTGGCCGACGCTACCGAATAATTGGTGACAGTACCTTAGCGTCACCATCAATTTCCGTCATCAGGTCAAGTTCGAGCAACTTCGCCATAAACGGATAAATATGAATGTTGCTGAAGCGCTTAATTTGCGTACCCTGCTGAATCGCAGGACCTGCTGCTACGAATAAACCGTCCATATCACGGCTTGAATGGAAACCGTGGGTGCCGCCATCTTTGCGCTGTTCCTCCGGACGCGTGGTGAAGGTTGCTGGTGCCTGAGTGCCTAGCACAATGGCTGGCTTACGCGGTCCATCAGATACGCCAAGTTGCGCTAAGGTCTGTTCAGACTCAATGACAAAGTTACCTTGTTTCTGCTGCAAGCGCTGTTCCAGCTGCTGAATTTGCTCCGACGATGTGTCTTCTTTCGGGTAAATCATCAATCGTGTCGATGCGTTGACGACCTCAAATAGTTCTTCATTAATTTCTAGTTCATTCACATCAATCATGTCTTTCGCGGTAATTTGCGACATGCCGTGATCAGACACCAAAATTAGGTTTACAGGAACATCGGTTTCGTCCTGAATACGTTGCCACAGTTCGCCGACAAGTTCATCGACATGCTTCACAGCTTTTGCCACTTGATGTGACTCTGGGCCAAAACGGTGCCCCATGGTATCGACAATCGAAAAATAACCGGTAACCAAACGCGGACGTGCCACCTCAGGTAACTTCAACCACTCAACCATTTGGTTTATGCGCTGACGATTCGGTGCCGGCGTGCTGTAGTTGAAATAGTAGCTTGGTGTACGACCATTGATGCGCGCTTCCGATTCTGGCCAGAAAAATGTGGCCGCTTTAACGCCCTGAAATTCAGCAAGGTTCCAAATCGGCAACGTGGTCAGCCAAGTGCTGTCTTTCACACCATCGCCCATTTTGTAGCGCTGCTGACGCTCAGTATCGTAGAAGTTGTTATCAACAATGCCGTGATTCGATGGGTACTGACCGGTCACAATTGAAATATGGTTCGGGAAAGTCTTTGACGGATAAACCGGAATCAAGCCCTCACTGCGAACACCCTGCTCAGCAATTTTGGCAATGTTTGGCGCGCCATGCAGCTCAATATAATCGTGGCGAAAACCGTCAATTGAAATCAACACCACGGTCTGCTCTTCCGCCGCCTGCACCTGCAAACAGGCCAGCGCCAGCAGCATCCCAACCACATGTTTCATCTATCTTTCTCGATTAGTTAATAATGCCGCAAAGTTTACCACAGCTTTATGACATTGGTGTGTAGGAGGTGGGGTGCAGTCCAAGGACTGCACCCCACTTAATGCTTATAACGGCGAGGGGTTTCGCCGGGCTCGGGGAGTTGGAATATATAGAGCCAGTCATTGCCAACAAGCTGTTGAAGTATTTCATGCTCGGCGACAATCGCAGCGATGCGCTCCATTGGGGCATCAATGTACACGCTCAGGCGCAGTGGCTCGTGACGATATTGCTGGCCGTCGTGAATCGATTGCCAGGCGAGGCCGATACGTAAGTCACCACCATTACCTTCAAACACACCCAAGCGGCCGCCCACCACGTTGTGCAGGGTTTTATTGCCGCTGCCGAAACGCTGATTATCCACCGTCGAGCCGAAATACTGCAGATTAATCCAATTCGTCACAATCATTGGCGCCGTCATAATTTGCGTAAGCACAGCACCGTCGGCATCTTGCTCAGGGTGATAATCATGCAAGAAGCTCCGCCCTGCTAAACAGAGCCCGCGGGTACGCTCACGCGGCGCAATCACAAATGCCGCATTATTGGTTAAGCCCCACTCTGGGCGAGTCTGCGACCAGTCATAAGCGCGACGAACAAACGCTGAACGACGTTTATCAAGGCTCGCCTCGACAAGCTCCAAACCTAAAGTTGGTGCTCGCTCTAGTCGTGCTGCATCACTGGCGCGCGCCAAGTGCAGCTCAACTTGTGCCAACTGCGATTGCCAACTGGCCGGCACCGCATTAGCTTCATACAAGGTCACATCTTCTGTGGTGGTATTGTGCAAAGCTGCCATAAAATAGGTGGTTTTTGGAATGATAATGCCACGCTCGACCAAGCCGCGACGAATCTCTTTATGATTCAACAACTGTGCTAATGCGCGGGCGTTCACTTCGCCGGTTTGGCCACAACACGCGCCACAATCCAAACCTGCCCGCTGCGGATTATTCTGGCTAGTACTGCCGTGCCCTACCAACAAAACCAATGGTGCAAAACCTGATGTCAGGCCCATACCCGTCAACACGCCAGCAGCAAGATCCACACGCGCTGGCAGAACTTCGGCATCCACGCTCAAAGTCGGGCGTAACGAACAGCTGTCGTCTTCCGAAAGTCCGAGATTATCAATGCCGTTATTATCTGCTTTAAAGAAGCTCGCCTTCAGTAACTTACCTAAGTACCCCATGCCCAGCGTTTCCACCAAGCTAAATGACGAAGCTGGTACATTACTAAACGGCCACAAACTGGCTTTTTCTTGTAATTTCACGCGACGAATCGTTGCTAGCTCGACATCTTTCGAAGCATCACCGCTGCTATCGGTCACATTCAAACTCGGTGCCAACAAGCCCGGCAACTGCGCACGAGTGCTCTGTGTACCCAACGGGGTATAATCAATTGGCAGCCCGAAGAACCCAGCAAAACCGCCAGTGCGAATACCGTCAGATTGCGCTTCAAAGTGACGGCGAAACACTTCTGAGCGCACATCAATACAGAAATATGCTTGTACTTCTGGCGTATCGGAAGCATTCAACGGCTTCTGCATCAACACCTGCGCCAGCTGTTCCTGATAAGCCATTTCATGCGCGCGCTGCCACACCAGCAATTTGCTGCGTGACAAGGAATCATAATCACCGATTTTGTCCCACAGTGCGCGCCAACGCACCCAAACGCTGTCGTCTTCGCGACCGCCACTGTCAACCAACCATTCCCAGCTTGCGCGAATCGCCAGTAACTCCATCAACGAGGTATCGGTTTCGCCGCGCAAGTTCGCTTGCCACGCGCGATACGAGCAGGCTGCCGCCCACCCACTCACACGCATGAGAACGGTTTCCAGCCATAAATCCCATTGTTCTGGTGGGATATTTAACGACTGCAGAACCTGCGTGAGTTGCTCAATCGGGTCGCTGTGCATGGCATCAGCACGCGCAATCAAATCATCGCTATGCATTAATACGCGAACGCTACGGTCATGGCGAATTTCATTCAACCAGCTTGCATATAGCGGTGAATCTTTATGTGGGTGCCACGCCGCTTGATATTCATCAAAATAAGCCGCGCAAAATTGCGAGACTTGAAACGTCACCGTCTCATGCCAGCCTGGCTCATGACTTAAGTCGCGGGTTTTATCGTAGCAATCACTCAAAAGCGGTAGCGCCAGCGGTTTATAATTTTTGCCGCCTACAAAGCTGACCAAATGAGTCATCGAATGCTCAGAGCTCAGTTCATCCATGGCTTGTTGCAAATGCGATTCTTGAATCACGCCATCTTGCCAAAGCTGCGCGTAGTAGTCGTTACGCATTGAAAGCGGTGATGCAGCCGTAAGCTCAAGTAACTTGGCTGCTTTAGAAAACGGTTGATGCGACCGCCCCCAATATGGGTTCACCGCAATCATTTGATCTAACGGCCACGCCGGAGCAATATGCGCGCATGCCGCTGCAATAGCTGTTTCTACTTGGGCTCGTAAATCGTTTTGCACCTGACTCATGAAATTATCTCCTTCGAAGCATCCGTTTGAGCCGGCGGCAATGGCCAGATCTTAAAGGTTATCAAGGTAAAACGTTCATCGAGGTAAAAACCGTTGTAGGCCCATGGGTATAAACGACGCGACCATTTGTGCTGCGGATACAATTGAACCAAGAGTTGTAAACCAAACAACGCCACAAACACGAAGGCCACCCAAACAACTAACGCAATGTGTGTATCGCCCTGACTTGGTACCGCGGCGGCAAATAGTAAATGCCAAATAAAATACAGCTGGGTCAACATGAACACACGCAGTAAACCGAGTCGGAAAAGCTTCGCCGTCATATCGCGCTGCGGCCACAGGAGTGGCGCAAAACCAATGGTGAGAATAATCAGCGCCACCCAACTCACGTGAAACTGCGGTAGCACCCACTGCCACACCACAAACGACACGCCAATGACTGCGGCGCTAAACAATGGGCTTAATACATACAAATTTTTACGCGTCACACTATAAGCCGGGTCCAACAAACGTTGTAGCCGAGCCTGTTCAACAGCCTCACCGGCGCTCAAGAACGCGTAGGCCTTGTAAAGCGAATGAGCCACCAAATGCAACAGCGCCAGCTCATATAAGCCCAGGCCAATTTCCATAAGCATAAAGCCCATCTGCGCGCAGGTAGACCAAGCCAACCGTACCTTAATACTGATTCGAGTCAGCATGACTAAAGCTGCAAGCGCCGCTGATAAGCTCCCCACAACCACCAACAAAGCTTGGGCAATGTCGCTTTGCGCCAGCATCGGTGCCATGCGCAATAACACAAATCCAGACAAGTTAACGACACCGGCATGTAGCAACGCTGAAATCGGTGTTGGCGCCTCCATGACTTGAATGAGCCAACCGTGCAATGGTAACTGCGCGGTTTTCAAAATTGCCGCCAGCGCGACCAGCACAATTGTCAGTTCAAGCCAAATAGACAGCTCGGAAAACTCGGTAACATGCGTATTAATCTCCGCAAGATTCAGCGAGCCAACGTCGATATAAGTGAACGTGACCGCCATTAACAACAACACGTCAGCAAGGCGGCTAATAATGAATTTCTTGTGTGAGACAATTTGCGCAGCGCGACGCTGATGATAGAACAACAGTAACTTATGCAGCCCCACACTCGTCAACGACCAGCCAAGCAACATCAATAGTAAGTGGTCACTAACAACAATCAAGCCGACGTTGGCCAGGGTGAATAACGTGAACTGAATAAACATGATTTGGTTGGGCTCACCCTGCAAATAGTGCTTCGCAAAGCGTGTAACCACCCAACCCAAAATGGCAACAAGAACAATCACGACCAGCCCGACCCGATCAGCCGGTGCGGCACTAAACGCTGAAAAGAGCACTAACATCACTGCGCACAACAATGCGCTTAGTGAGGTGAGCTTGGCAACTTGCCATAGCATTCGTGGCGGCGCGACCAAGCTAGCGAGCCAGCCAATCAACCAAACAGCGGCAAAGGGCCATGTTTCAAGCATGTGATTCATCCATATGACGTAACTATTGTTATGTTAGTGTGCATGTTGCCAAAAAGCATACCTTCAGTAAAATAGATATAAAATATACAACCGTTCTGTTTTTACGAACATTTTACCGAGCAAACACCATTGAGGTGCTCCGACCATGCGTGAACTCAACTTTCATCACCTATTTTATTTTTGGACGGTCGCCAAAGAAGGCCACTTAACCCGCGCCGCACAGCAACTGCATGTATCGCAATCGGCCCTCTCATCACAAATTAAGCAATTGGAAGAACGCCTTGGCCAAGATTTGTTTGTGCGCGAAGGTCGTAGCCTCAAACTCACCGAATTCGGGCATGTGGTGCTCAACTATGCCGAGCGGATTTTCAATTTAAGCCAAGAAATGATGTCGATGGTCGAGCGCGGTGATACGCACGTGGTTCAAACTTTTCGGGTTGGCGCCGTTGCAACGCTTTCTCGTAACTTCCAAGAGAATTTCTTACGCCCGATTTTGGGTAATCCGAACATTCAACTAACGTTACTTTCAGCAAGTCTTGAACAGTTGCTTGAGCAATTGAGTATGCATAAGCTCGATTTAATCCTCTCCAACCGAGCGGTTGCGTCAGATTTTCATTTACCGATTCGCTGCCAGTGCGTCGCCCAACAAAGTGTCAGCCTGATTGGGCCCAACAGTGACGCATTAAAGGATAGAGAGTTTCCGCGTGATTTAGACAAAGTACCGGTGTTGGTACCTGGCGTAAGTAGTGATATTCGCACCCAATTTGACATGTATTGTGAAGAAAACAACCTGCAAATTACACCCTATGCCGAAGTCGACGACATGGCGATGTTGCGTGTGATGTCGCGGAGTATTCAAGGCGTGACCGTAGTTCCTGAAGTTGTCGTGCAGGACGAACTGCGCGCCGGTGTACTAAAAAAATACTGCATGCTCGAAGGCGTGGTCGAAAAATTTTATGCCATCACCGCCAAACGCGAGTTTGAATCGACCTTGCTCAGCACGTTACTGAGTTAAACATGTCGCACCTGCTAATTTGCTAGCAAGTGCGACATCATCAACACGCATTTATTCAACTAAATAAGTATTTAAGAAATTCAAATACGCTTCTTGTGCTTCAATGCGATTCGCTTTCACGCTAAATCCGTGGCCTTCGTCATCAAATAAAACATACTCAACGGGCACTTTGTTCGCTCGGATCGCTGCCACCATTTCATCGCTTTCGACCTGCAGTACGCGCGGATCATTGGCACCTTGCACCACTAATACTGGCACTTTGATATTATCCGCGTGGAACAGCGGCGAAATACGGCGTAGACGTTCGCCGTCAACAGCTGGGTCGCCGAGCTCGTCATACAATGACTGACGGAAGCTCTCCCACCATGGTGGGATACTTTCAAGTGTACGCACCCAGTTAGTGACACCGAATATATTGATGCCAGCATCAAATTCGTTGGTGAATGCCAGTGCTGCCATCGTTAAGTAACCACCATAACTACCGCCCATTACAGCGATACGTTGCGGATCAACCCACTCTAATGTCTGCAAGTATTTCTTCGCGTAGACAATGTCTTGTAAATCATCTTCGCCATGGCGCTGGTCATCAAGATGGAAGAACGTTTTACCATAACCGGATGAGCCGCGATTATTCACACCAAACATCGCATAGCCATGATTGACAAGGTGCTGCACCATCGCGCTATAGCCTTGGCGCGTTTGTCCGCCTGGGCCACCGTGAATAAAGATAACCGCCGGCACTCTGTTCTCAGCACTGGCTTGATGTGGCTTATACAGCAACCCTGGAACCGTTAGCTCGTCAAAGCTTTGAAAGCGTTCCACGGTACTTTGCACAAGGTGCTCCGGTTGCATCCCTTCGGCGAGTGTGTTGGTGAGCTGCACGACATTATCACTTCCGACTTGCCAAAACATCAGATTGGACGGTGATACATCAGAATTCACATAGAATACTAATGTTTGCTCGTCGTCAGAAAAATTCACACCGCGCAAATCACCGGGAGGATGCTCAGGTAACATGACCTCTTCCCCCGTCGCAGTATCGATAATACTGAGTTCGGTGCGCGCATCCGCATTCACACCAACGACTTGGTACTTGCCGGAATCGGAGAAATACAGGAACGACACATCCCAATCGGCAGCAAAGTGCTCGCTGTGTTCCTCGGAGGCGATATCGTACGCCCAAGCTTGATAAAACTCGCCGTGACCGTCGGTGCCGTAAATGAGTTGGTTACTATCGTGCGTGAACGTGTAGGCATTATGCTGAATATTACCATCTGTTGGTGTGATCAATTTCGGCTCAACGTTCTCGGCTTCCAAATCCACCAGAAATAAATCTGAATCGGCATTCGAATTAGTGCGGCTTAATGCTAAATACCGCCCGTTCGGGCTAATCGCATCGACATTAAAGCCCGTATTATTTTCAAATACCATCGTGCGGCTGTAATCCTCAGTGCTGTATTGATACACATCGAAGTACCGATTATCACGCTCGTTCGTCATCACATAAAAATGCATGTCGTCTTCGTGCCAGCCACCCACCATAGCTTTTAGGTTCTCGCCCGGGGTTAAATCTTGTGTGGTACCGTCTTCTAAACGCACATATACATGGTTGAGCTCATTACCGCCTTGGTCAGCGGTATACAGCATACGCCCGTCTTTCGGGAACCAACTCACACCCATCATGGCATCGGTAGTTGAATTGGTCAGTTGCGTCGGTTCGCTACCATCAAGCGGATAACTGTATACATTAAAGATGCCGCTTTTATCGCTGGTCACCAGCACCGCCGTGCCATCGTGGTTAATCGACGAACCAAAGATGGTCTCGGTGTTAAAAAATGTCTCAGCGCTATAGGTTGGCACCTCCGGCGTTGCCGCCACTTGTTGTGTGGCTTCGGCGTCGGAAGCAAGCGAAGTCGGCTCCGGTGCCGGCTTACTGCAAGCAACCAATAACACGCTTGCAGCTAAAGTCGAGAAGAGCATTGAAGTACGCATGAGTGTTTCCTTGTTGTATTATCCTACTAGTGAGGTCGTTACTGCTTCAATGAAGTTTCAAAAGTGTAGACCAAATTCACCAAGCAACAAGTTCATGCAGTAGGAGCCTTATGATGAAACACATCCTATACATTGCGCACGGCGGCGGACCAATGCCGTTGCTGGGTGACAAAAGTCACGACGATATGGTGACGAAGCTACGCGAAGCTGCCGCACAAATGCCGAAACCGAAGGCCATTTTAGTCATCAGTGCCCATTGGGAAACGGACATACCGCACGTGACAACCGCCACGAAGCCGGAACTCATTTACGATTACTACGGTTTTCCTCCCGAATCCTACACGATAGAATACCCCGCTCCCGGTGAACCGGCGTTAGCCGAGCAAGTATTGGGAGCAATTACTACGGCCGGAATTGAGGCGCAAGGTGATGCGCAGCGTGGCTTTGATCATGGTTTGTTTGTGCCATTGAAACTCATGTATCCAGACGCCGACATTCCATGCGTGCAGTTGTCATTAATGAATCATTTAAATGCCGACACCCATATTAAACTTGGGCAAGCGTTGCAGGCACTCGACTACGACAACCTATTGATTCTTGGCTCTGGCTTCTCGTTTCATAATATGCGCGCATTTTTCGCACCGAATCATGCTGAAGCAGATAGCCAAAATGCGGCGTTTCAAGCATGGCTCGAACTTGTTTGTAGTGACCCAGAAATAGACGAGAAACAGCGGCAACACATGTTGGCAAATTGGCAGGAAGCACCGCATGCACGGTTTTGTCATCCGCGTGAAGAGCACTTACTGCCGTTACACGTTTGTTACGGCGCAGCAGGCCGCGCATGCGATCGAGCCACCACGGTATACGCGTTGAATAAAGAATCACGTATGTTCTATTGGCAAATGAATTAAGGTACAAAATTATGGCGCGCGCGCACGCTTTACACATCTTGGTAAAAACCCGCGAAGAGGCGGAAGAGTTAAAGAAACAGCTGGCGGCTGGCAAGAAGTTTGGCGACCTTGCACGTCAGCACTCACTTTGCCCATCGGGCAAGAAGGGTGGCGATCTCGGTGAGTTCGGCCGCGGCCAGATGGTGCCGGCATTCGATAAAGTGGTATTTGGCAAGCCAACGCTCGAAGTTCACGGACCGGTAAAAACCAAATTCGGCTGGCATTTAATAAAAACTTTGTCGCGAAATTAAGCTATTTTTGGCGAAAATTAGTCGAATTTCGCCAAAAGCTCCTCAATATCATCGAGATCATCTTCAACGTTTTCTTTCACTAAACGATAGAATTCATCGGCTGCGTCCGCAATCGCTTCACAAACACGTGCGACCGTTTTTGCTCCGAGCTTCTGGTTATCTTCTTCAAGTGGCAACGCATAAACAAATAACACTTCACCTTCGGAGTCGACTGAGAAACTGCTGAACTTCACTTTGTTGTTGACGAGGTTGGCAATTTCAAGCAGCTGTGTTTGAAAAATCGGTCGATACTCGCCCGCTTCATTAAAATATAACTGCTCGACAAAAAACGGGGCTTGGACAAAATAAGCAATACGCCCCTCTTCGGCTAAACACACTTGAACTGCAATCCCGAAATTACCTTCATCATCAAAATAGTTTTGCGTAGCAACACCAACAAGCACGCGGTCGTCAGTATCGGGCGGCACTTGAAATGCGATACCCTGCGTGTCCAGTTCATCAATCAATTCCGCAATCGTCGTTGCCATTATTTATCTTCCTTGTTTCTATTCAGACACTGTATTGCAGGCTTCATTTTGCAAATAATGTTGCAAGTCGGCGAGGCCAGCGTCTCGCTGTTTGAGCTGTTCGAGTTGCTTCGCAATTTCGGCTCGTTTGCTGTCAATTGCCCGAAGAATCACTTTGGCGGGCAATCCTCTTTTAATATTCTCACCATCACACATCTGTTTTAATTCAGTCAACGTAAAGCCAAATTGTTGAGCAATTTTTATTTGCTTTACGGTTTCGACGTATGTGGTGTCGTAAACGCGATAATTACCACGACGTTGCGCGGGCGGTAACAACCCAATGCTCTCATAGAGGCGAATTGTCGTCGGCGTTAC
The DNA here is from genome assembly GCF_009734345.1 of Pseudidiomarina andamanensis. Lineage (GTDB taxonomy): Bacteria > Pseudomonadota > Gammaproteobacteria > Enterobacterales > Alteromonadaceae > Pseudidiomarina > Pseudidiomarina andamanensis. The sequence goes on from NZ_CP032551.1 coordinate 1,615,531, forward strand.
CGCTGTGAGTTTGCAAAATTCACCAATGTACATGCAGCCTCCGCAAGGTTACTGTTTGTTTAATATACCCGACCAGCTGCACAATGCCCCACGCTAATTCAGGAACCATGAAAAACACCAGCAAATCAGTCGCGCCGTTTAACCAAGCATAAAGCATTGCGATAAAAAACAGTACTCTGGCGATGCTATCAAGTAAGCCGTAGAGTGGGTCCGGTTTCATAAACCGTATAATCGACCAAATAGTGACAACGCTTCCCACAAAATGAACAAACAATAAATGTAGCGGCTGGAAATCCGGGAAGGCGCCAGCCAAGTTCTGCGCAACGTGCAAACTTTGCAGCGTATTCAACACCCAAACGGCGACGCCTGGAATTGCAAATAACGATGTTGCGAGAATATCGTAAATTGCGCTTGCTCGAATGATCTTAAAATACGTGTTCATGTTATTGTTCCTATATCGTTTTTATAGAAACGACATGCTAAACCTTGCCCCTATGGGCAGAGTCAAACGGAATCGGACAATATGAAAATTAAATTACTGTTGGCACTGATTTGCCTTGTTTCTTTTGGTGCAGTGGCAGGCGAACGTGAGAAAGTACTTGGCTTCGGCGGCGTGTTTTTCAAAGCAGAAGATCCGAAAGCTTTAGCGCTTTGGTATGAAGAACACCTCGGTGTAAAACAAACGCCAACGACTTATGAAGAAATGCCTTGGGTGCAAACTGGTGGTAGCACGGTATTTGGGGTTTTTAATAACAAAACCAAGTATTTCGGAGCAGATGACCAACAGTTTATGTTCAATTTTCGCGTTGGCGACTTAGATGCGATGGTTCAGCAACTCCGCGAAGCTGGTATCGAGGTTGAAGTTGACCCAGAAACTCTACCCGAATGGTCGCTTCGCACGATTGGCAGATCCTGAAGGCAACCCAATTCAATTATGGCAAGAGATGACGCCAGTTACCGATTAACTGGCGGCTCGTTATTTAGAAATGTCCTGCTCATCACCCCATTCTTCGCCGAGGTATTTAAAGCGCGGCACTTCTAAACCATCAACGCTGACCGACTGCAAGAACATGTCATAGGGGCGTACCCACAAGCCTTGCTCGTCGCCATAAAGCGGCCGGTACAACACCATCCATTCTTCGGTTTCAGAATGGCGCACCGTATCGACTACCTCGTACATCGGGCCTTTGTAGTGCTGATATTTACCTGGGGTAATTTTCATCTCGAACTCCTCGCCAGAATTTTATCGAGCTCATTCGCGAAGGTCATACGATCGCGTTGGTGTAACGGTGGTGGGCCGCCTGTGTGCTCGCCGCTACTGCGCAACGTATCCATGAAATCGCGCATGTTTAAGCGGCTACCGATGTTCTCTTTTGTGAACAACTCGCCACGCGGGCTCAGTGCTTGGCCATGCTTTTTAATCACATCGGCCGCTAACGGAATATCGGCCGTAATCACCAAGTCACCCGCTTCACAAATTTCAGCGATGTAATTGTCGGCAACGTCAAAACCTGACTCAACTTGCTTGGTTTTTATCCATTTTGATGGTGGTACGCGCAAAGGTTGATTCGCCACCAAAATTAATTCAAGCTGTTTCCGCTCAGCAGCGCGATACAAAATGTCTTTAATAACCGCTGGGCAAGCGTCCGCATCAACGTATATTTTCATGTGTCTTTGTGTGTTTTAATGATTTTCATAAACCATAGATTAGCATTAAGCTAAACGCATCACCTAACGCGCAACAACGTTCAAAGCGATATCGTCTGGAGCGACAAGCAACGGTGTTAACGCCTCGACTTGGCTATTTAGCCAAAATTCGACTTCATTCGGGCGAATGAGCAACGGCATGCGATGGTGATACGCTGCGCATTGTTCGGTTGGCGCTGTCGTTAGTGTGACCAGCTGTGCGCGCGAGTCGACATGGGGGAAATAAATGCCAGCCATATACAATGGCTGACCGTTCGCTTCGCTAAATAAGTACTTGGTTTTGCGCGTTTGCCCTTCTTGCTGTTGCCATTCATACCAGCCACTACACGGCACCACACAACGATGCTGCTTAAACGCCAATTGAAAGGTGCGTTTGGTTGCAACCGTCTCGGCCTGTGCGTTAATGAGAATTCGGTTTGCCCAACTCGGTTGAATACCCCACTCCATGCTGAGCTGATGCAACAAATCGTGACGCTGGGTTGTGGTGATCACTTCCACCTGCTGGGTAGGTCGCAAATCTTGATTGGTTGGCGCATGAAATTTCAGACCGAGCTGTTCAGTTACCAGCTGGCATAAAGGGTCAGTGACAACATTGAGCCTTCCACACATAGAAGCCTCCGTTTCAAATGAACGAAAAAGCCGTTCAGTTGCGCCAAAATTGATACAACTGAACGGCTGTTTTGATTGCGAAACTAGGAACTAATACCTTTTACGAAAGTAATATTAGCTGGTGTTCTTAGTCTCGCGAATGTAGTCATCCACAAACTGCTCAAGAATATTGAGCGGTAAAGGACCATTCGCCAAAATCACATCATGGAATTCACGAATATCGAAATCTTCGCCGAGCTCAGTTTTTGCTTTCTCGCGCAGCTCAAGAATCTTCAACATACCGATTTTGTAAGCCGTTGCTTGGCTTGGCATCACAATATGACGCTCAACCATTTTACGCGCGTCAGCTTCAGCGTTTGGCGTATTGGTAACATAAAAATCGATGGCTTCTTCACGGGTCCATTTCTTCGCATGAATACCAGTATCAACGACCAAACGAACCGCGCGCCATAGCTCCATCGCTAAACGGCCAAAATCTGAGTATGGGTCTTTGTAAAAGCCATATTCTTTTGGCAATAACTCGGTGTACAAGCCCCAGCCTTCGCTGTACGCGGTGTAACGACCGAACTTACGGAACGACGGAATGCCCTCAAGCTCTTGCTGAATTGCAATTTGCATGTGGTGGCCAGGAATACCTTCGTGGTAGGCCAGTGCTTCCATTTGGTAGGTTGGCATTGACGCCATGTCGTACAAGTTTGCGTAGTAAACGCCTGGACGTGTGCCATCCATGGACGGTTGCTGATAAAACGCTTTACCGGCTGATTTCTCACGGAACGGTTCAACTGCTTTGACAATCATGTCGGCTTTTGGCTTGGTGATAAACAACTCATCCAAAAACTCACGCATCGTATCGATAAGCGCCGTCGCTTCTTCTAAGTAACGCTGACGACCTTCTTCGGTATCAGGGTAGATAAAGTCTTGGTTATTACGCATGTGTACAAAGAACTCTTGCAGCGTACCTTCAAACCCGACTTTCTCCATAATCACACGCATTTCGTTGTGAATGCGCTCTACTTCGCTTAGACCAATTTGATGAATTTCTTCAGCGGTTAAGTCCGTGGTTGTCGTACGTTTTAATGCGTTGTTGTAGAACGCTTCACCATCAGGGAATTTCCACGCACCATCTTTGGTATCAGCTTGTGCGGCGATGTCTTCAACCGTCGCAATCAAACTTTCATAAGCTGGTTTCACCGATTCCACCAGCGCTTTTTCAGCTGCGCTGGTTAGCTCTTGATATTGGCTTTCTTCAATATCAAGGTTACCTACTTTCTTGGTGAAATCTTCGAGCAACACGCTTGGCTCACCGTCTTCAAATGGTGCGCCTGAAATAATATTCTGGCTGTCGCTGATCACGTACGGATACACAAACTTTGGCGCAATAATTCCTTTTTCAGCGCGCAAACGAAGGTTCTCTTCAAGTTGCTCAAACAATGCTGGTAAGCCGTTCAAACGCGCAATGTAGTCTTGGGCATCGTCCACTTCTTGAATGCGGTGCTGGTTGATTAGCATCGACACCACGCTTGAGTGCATGCCGAACATTTGATTCACAGGGTAGTTGTAATGACGCCATTTGTAGTCCGCAATATCTTCTTCTAAGCCCTGCTTCATCAGCATCAAACTGATTTTGGTTTGCTCGTCGAGCTTCGTTTCGTCAATTGCATTCACTTTCGCAAGTTGTTCTTTTTTCAGCGCGAGCTCTTCTTCAGACGCCTGCTCAGAAATGTCATCCCACTTATCTTGGTCTTGCTTAATACCCAAGTACGACTGGTACATTGGGCTGCGCATAACATTTTCCATGAAAATGTCTTCGAACAGCTTGTTGGCTTTTTCAGATTCGGCTTGAATTTCCGCTTCGGTCACCGCAGCGGTGTTTGCCGCTTGGGTTTCTGCTACAGGCGCTGTTGCTTCAGGTTTCTGCGCATCAGAACATGCCGCTGCGCTTAGCGCCAGCGTCACCGCTAAGGCTAAGTGCTTCATTTTTAAATCAGACATCGGTTGTCTCCTTATTGTTATATTGGCCTTAGCTTAGCACCATACTGACTAGGCGGTCTATTTACGCGCCAGCGCTTGGGGTGAATCGCCGCCACTCTGCGGCAAGGTGTTAACAGCCGCTGGAACTTGATGTTGAAGCGGTTGTTGCAGCGAGCATCGCGGGTAACATGACGGCAACCATTACCGCGGCTTGCACCGCATCAATCACATCTTGCGTTAGAGCGCCGAGTTCTTCGCCCTTAGCAATTTGTTCAATGCGCTTTTTGTGGGTTTTCAGCTCTTCTTTACTAAAAACATCTTTGAGTAGGTAGGCACTTTTCGCGAGCGCCACCATCAGCGCTACGCGTGGGTCAATTTCTAATGGCTTATCCAGCACCAACCGGCGCATCTCGTGACGTAAATGACGTTCGGGTTCAGGGTTCACTTCGGGATAGATTTTCTGGGTAAAAATCCACAGCACTTTCTTTTCATCGCTTTTGATAATGCCATCAGCCACCAATTGCTCAGCAACTTTGTGCTTCAATTTGGAAATGTTGGCGATGGACATAACCCAGTTTTTCAGGGTATCCGGACGCTTCTTGTCTGCAATTTTCTGCAGCACTTCATCCATAACTTGGTCACCCGTTGGCGAAGCATCAAGCACCTCAATTTTGTCTTTATTGTCAGCGTTCACCTGAATACGTTTGGCTAACAACAACTCAGCCAGCACGGCCGCCGCCACTGTGTACTCAATGTACCAACCTTCTGACGTACCCTTTTCGTCGTGCAAGGACAGCAGCACAAGGCCTTCGTAGAGTTTTACTTGAAGTTCGTTAGTGTGATGCATGCGTCACCTTTTTATTGATGTTGTTTTAACCATCATAGGGAGGTTGGTGCGAATGCTCAATTTTAGTGTGTAAGTTTTTGTATCAACGAGAGCGAAGTGAATGAATCACTATTATTCGGCTCACACAATGAGCCGAAAACTGAAGTGAATCGGCTCATTGCTTCGTTCACGTTACATCCGATAACCATGATGGTTTGCTAGGTCAGCAAACACTTTGGTCAATCCTGACCAGAAAGATGAATGCGAGCTATTTTCAGTTTTTGGCTCAGTGACGCACTCTCGGCATAACACCACATCAGAATGACCAGGCACCCGCAAACGAACTGGTAATTCACAATCGCGTGCGGCACTCATTCCGAATTGACGACTGAACAAACCGCCATTGCGTTCCAATGCTGAAAGTAAACGCTTACTTAATGGCAAACATGATGCTGGTCGGCTAGCAACATTCGCTACCGACGATGAGTAAACCGCTAAGCGCGAATCATCGGCTAATTCGAACTCAGCACAGGCTGCGCTTTGTGACACCAACGGCAAACGAAGTTGGTCTTGAATATAGTGGATGCTTTCAGATAACTGACGAACAATAAGTGAATAGGTTTTCATGGCTGACACTCCAAAACGTTAGGTTGTATTCGATGTAAGGAGTATACTGTTTCCAAAATAAATGATTAGATAGCAGAAATTAAATTCGTTGTTTCTTTTAGGAAACAATAGATAGTTAAAGGGACTTCTCATGCTGAACCGCTTAGCCGATATGGCCATTTACGCCACCGTAGTTGAGCAACAATCGTTTACTGCCGCAGCTGAGCGCCTTGGCATTTCCAAAGGTGCTGTGAGTAAAGCGATTAAGAAACTTGAGCAGGAGCTGAATTTAAGACTCTTGCAACGCACCACACGAACCATGGCAGTGACTATTGAAGGCCGCGCGTTTTACGAATACTGCCGTGAAATGATGAGCCAGGTTGAAGCCGCCGAGCAGCACTTGGGAAGCTTCCGCAATACACCAAGCGGCTTAATTCGCATCACCGCGCCGGTAACCTTTGGCAGTGTACAAATCGCCCCATTAATTCCTGAGCTCCTTCAGCAATACCCTGATATCAACATCGACCTATTGCTTGACGACAAACGCGTCGATCTCGTCACACAACAGGTGGATATTGCGATTCGCTGTGGTCGACTGGAGAGCTCTTCGTTGATTGCCAAGCGTTTAAATGACTTACCGTTGGTGGTGGTCGCTACGCCAGAATTTTTAGAAAAGCATGGCGCGCCAGCACACCCGCAAGAACTAACAAACTTTCCCTGTTTGAGTCACAGCTCGCATGTGGTGGATAGGCGCTGGACGTTCCTCGAGAACAATCAAGAAATAACCGTGCGCGTGAAGGGGCCGATGAACGCCAACAACAACGCAGCGCTGAAGCAAGGATTGTTGGCATCACTCGGCATTGCGTATTTACCTCGGTATCAGGTGACTGAGCAGCTCGCCAACGGGCAGTTGGTGCCACTATTGGAAGACTATTTACCGACACCAACGCCGGTGCATGCGGTTTATCGCCATCGGCAGCATTTGAGTGCGGCCATGCGTGCTACGCTTGATTTTTTGACCGCAAGGCTTTGATGCCCTTCATTTTGACTGAAGGAAATTATTCACTCCTACACAGTGAGAAATTATACAGTTTTTACATGGGAAATGCTCTTTTTCACTGTAGTCTAGAAATTTACATGACTACAAGACAGAGTTTAAGCTAGCTACACAAATAATAGTAAATACTTCTGATCATAGTTCGTAATATTCTATAGTAATGGGCACAATAAAATAACTACTCCACCAAAATGGATTTTAAATTTTCACGTAAATTTTTATTTTTTTGTTTACAAACGGAATTTGTTACGTAAAATTTTAACGTAAACTTACAGATGGATTTGAAAATGAACCAGATTGATAACGATTTTTGCTACTCTTTTCCAGCCGTGAGGGGTGTGCAAGCTGGCCGCCCGTTTTATATCGCGACTTGTCCACTTAGAATAATCCCCAAAATTTTCATCTACGATGAAGAAGAAGTGCCACCAGAATTACGGGCACAACGGACTTTAAATAAAACTAGAATTCCGGAGATGTGTCGATACTTGGTTGATAATCCAGATGATTATGTTTTTTCAGCTTTGACGGCCTCAGTAGGAAACGAAGTAACATTCATAGAACATGAAAACGCCCCCAATATGGGCATGCTGCGGGTATCAATGAATGCTAGTATTTTAATAAATGATGGGCAGCATCGCAGAGCCGCTATCGAGGAAGCTATCAAGCTTCGTCCAGAGCTCGGTCAAGACAATATAGCTATTGTTTTTTATATAGATGAAGGCTTGCGAAGAAGTCAGCAAATGTTTGCTGATCTAAACCAGCATGCGATCCGACCATCCACTTCGTTGTCTACTCTATATGATATGCGTGATCCTGGGGCGCGTATCGCAAAGTATCTTGCAAATAATGCAACTCCATTCGTCGGTTTTACCGAGATGGAAAAAAGCAGTATACCGGTTAAAAGCAATAAGATTTTTGCATTGAGCGCTATAAAGCATGCGACACGAGCTCTCCTTCAAAAAGGCCCAAAGGACGAGATCAGTGAAGAGGAAAAAGCTATGGCTTTGCAGTTTTGGAACGAGATTAATGAAAACATGCCTGAGTGGAAATTAGTACAAGAGAAGAAACTGTCGGTTAGCGAGTTTAGACAAGAATATTTAACAGCACACGGTATTGCGCTGCAAGCACTCGCAAATGTAGGTAGCCAGCTTATTCCCTTAGCTGAAAAGGAACGAAAAGCTATATTGACCAAACTTCAAAGTATCGACTGGCGACGCTCTAACTATGAATGGATAAAGCGAGCAATGATGCATGGAAAGTTATCCAAAGCCAGTTCCAACATATTCTTGACGTCACTGGAGATTAAGCGGCAATTGGGGCTTCAGATTACTGAAGATGAGATCACTAAAGAAACTGAGTTGTTAAAATGATGACGAATTTTAGTCAATTTGATTTAGATGAGTACATCGAATTTATCGAGCAAGAAAAATTTGCCGACAAATTGCTGTCGGAACATATCGCAAATGTACAAAGAGTTTACTTACAAGATAAACGTCCTTGGGTAATTGGATATAGTGGCGGAAAAGATTCTTCTGCGGTAATGGTAATCGTTTATCTAGCTTTACTGGGATTGGAGCCACAACAAAGACATAAACACGTATTTGTTGTGGCGTCGGACACATTGGTAGAGACACCTATAGTCGTAAATCACGTAAATAACTCTCTTGATGCTATTCAAAAGGGGGCCCAGCGGGACAAATTGCCAATTACGTCCCACAAAGTAGTGCCGAAAACCAATGAAACTTTTTGGGCGAACCTTCTTGGTAAGGGATATCCAGCTCCAACTCGCCAGTTCCGTTGGTGTACAGAGCGAATGAAAATTGACCCAGTCAGTTCTTTCATAACTGATAAGGTTAGTCAATTTGATGAAGTGATTGTCGTGCTAGGCTCTCGCTCACAGGAGAGCGCTTCGCGAGCTCAAGTCATAGCTAAGCACAAAATATCTGGTTCAGATTTGGCTAAACACACAACGCTTTCGAATGCTTTTATTTACACTCCTATCGACACATGGGGCGTTGATGATGTTTGGAAAATCTTACGTCTCTGCCATTTAGAAACACAAGAGACACCTTACGGAACGAAGAATAAATGGCATGACAAGTATGATCTTGAGTGGGAAAACCCGTGGGGTGGGAAGAATCTAATTTTATGGAATCTTTATAAGGACTCCTCGGGACAGGGTGAATGTCCCATGGTTATTGACGAAACCACTCCCTCATGCGGCAACTCTCGTTTTGGGTGCTGGACTTGCACAGTAGTTACAAAAGACAGAGCTATGGAGAGTCTCGTTCAGAATGGCGAAGACTGGATGCTGCCATTGCTAAAATTTAGAAATATTTTATCTCGCAGCACATCACCGAAACTTAAGAAAAAATATCGAAGTCATATAAGACGTGATGGTCGATTAGCATTCAAAACTCTGCGAGAAGATGGTGATAAAATTTTAACTAATGACTACACAACTGGTCCCTACTTGTTGAAGTACCGGAAGTTGGCTTTAAAGATTCTTCTTCGGATGCAAAAAAAATTAGCGCTTGTGCAAAAAGACTTGGAACTGATCACAGTACCAGAGCTGCACGCTATTCGGCATGAGTGGTTAAATGATCCTAACGACCCGGACTGGAACGATGAGTTACCTAAAATTTTTAAAGAAGTATTTGGATATGATCTTGATTGGTCAGTAGATGATACAAACCAGTTTACACATCAGGAGTCAGCTCTTCTCGACGAAGTTGCTCCAAATTTTAATGTCTCACCGCAGATGCTGAAAAAATTAATCGATCTAGAAATATCCATGAGCGGTTTAACTCGAAGAGTCGGGATTTTTAATAAAATCGGTCGTCTTATTCAACAGGATTGGGGATCCGCCGAGTCTATTATTCTGGAGCACAAAGACAATCGTCAGCGTCAGATTAATCAATCTCGGGAAGTTGAACTCCTAACAGAAGAACTAAATATGCTAAACGCTTCAATAGAGAAAGAGACAAAAATATGATTTTCAAAACTCTAACATTAAACAATTTTAGGGTTTTTAAGGGGTTACATGACATTGATTTGGCTCCTAAAAAACATGGACTTGTCGGTAAGCCAATAGTTTTATTTGGTGGATTGAATGGCGCTGGGAAAACGAGCATTTTAACAGCCATTCGACTTATTCTAATGGGACGAAAAGCGTTAGGTACCGCAATTAGCCAGAAAGAGTACATCAAATTTTTAATCGAACAAATAAACAAAGAAGCTTTAAGTTCGCAGAAAAACGCTAGAGCATCGATTGAGTTAGAGTTCACGCATACTCACAAAGGAAAGCATAATACTTTTGTAGTGAATAGAGGATGGAACTCAGAAGGAACCGAGTCTCTGAAACTAAAGCTAAATGACGAAATTTTAGACACTCTAAACATCGAACAAACTCAGGCAATACTCTCAGATCTAGTTCCAACGGGTATTGGGGATCTCTTCTTTTTTGATGGAGAAAAAATTGCAGAGCTTGCGGAAGATGACACTGGTCACTACTTAAAGGACGCAGTGCAAAAGTTACTCGGTATTGATGTGGTAAATCGCTTGAGAGAAGATTTGGAAATCTACCTTAAACAGGTAACAAAGGACTCATCGGATAATGAGTCAGTTAAGCAAATAACAGCTCTAGAGGCAGAAAAAGATCTGCTATACCAATTAGCGACGCGTTCCCGCCAAAAAGCTGAAGAAATTCGTCCACAGTTGTTCGAACTGCGAAAGTTGGCTTCTCACCTTGAAAATAAATTGCAAGAACGGGGCGGCGCCTGGGCCAAAACAAAAAAAGACGAAAAGGCACGAGCAGATCAATTAATTAGAGATGAACATCAAATAAGTGGCGTCATATTAAATGAGCTCGATGATTACTTCCCATTAGCTTTAGCACCAAACGCAGTTAAGTCGCTTTTCGAACAATTACACAAAGAAAAATCCAAGAAGCAGGAGAACGGCTTTTTGGAGCAATTGACCAAGTTAGTACCTAAGTTGTCTCGGGTCCTTGCCAAAGAAATCAACGCTGACGCTGCCAACTTAGAGAAATTAATTCTGGACCATGCAGAGTTATTAAGTTCAAGCCGCCAAGATGGGAGCGTTGTTCTCGACATTTCTGACACAGATTTTTATCGTTTACTTAATGGAAATGAAGCATCTCTTAACTCGAAGGCCAAATTAGTCGAAAGCCTAAGAAAGCTAGAGTTTTCCCAGTCGGAATTAGCATCGCTGTCGACCAACATTTCTCGTGCCCCAGACGAAGAAGAATTGGGAGAGATATTTGCTGAATTACGGGAATTAGATAAGAAGATTATTGAAAAACGAGATAATTATCTTGCTCATTTGAAAGAGGCGCAATCTCGAATGATGAAGACGCTCGAGCTTTCTCGACGTCTTGAAAAATTAATAAGTCAGCAAAAAAATCAAGTAACGATAGTTAAAGCTATTAAGCGCGTAAGCTCTGCACAATCTGCATTAACACAGTTCGCCCGACGACTAACAAAGTTACGTGTTAGTCAATTGGAAGAATTATTCGTAATATCTTATCGAAAGCTTGCTAGAAAGGATGAATTGAAGTTAGCAGCAAAAATTAACCCTGAAAATTTTGACGTTTCACTCATTGATCAGGATGGTACTGAAATTAATAGAAAATCTCTTTCTGCTGGGGAGAAACAAATTTTCGCATTCGCAATTCTCGAGGCTTTAGGAAAATTATCAGGAAAGGTATTACCTCTTGTAGTTGATACCCCGCTTGGACGTTTAGATTCCAAACACCGAGATAAGCTTATAACTCGTTATTTCCCAGAAGCAAGTGATCAGGTCATTTTGCTGTCTACTGATACGGAAGTCGATAAAGGTTTTTATTCAATGCTTGAAGAGTATGTTTCTCATTCGTATGAAATTAAATTCGATGGTAAATTGCGAAATTCAAGAATATTTGAAGGATACTTCTGGAAAGATAATTACATGGAGGTCGTGTAATGTTACCCAACAGAATGCAGTTATCGAAGGTGGTCGAAGAACAGTTAAAAAGACTAAAATCGCAAACTGGTATAACTCCGAATATATCGGCACGTATTGCCTTTTTTAAGTCAATTGAAAGTGGATATAGGTTTGATCCTAGCATCAGTTACAAACTAGATGGTACGTTGACTTTAGATAAGGTCACCTGGTTAGGAAAAACTCAGCAAATCACTGAACTGCTACTACGATTAAACTACCAAGAGTTAGATGAAAAGCATTTGCAAGTAGCTTGGGCTGCTCATGTAGAACATGGAATTTCCTCGCTGAGAAATCAAAAGACGTTAGCTGATTTTTGTCAAAGTATACTTCTATGATGGAGTTCTTTAGTTCTAACAATGCCGAGCTAGAAAATTCGCTCGGCATTATTATTTTATTTAGCCCAACTGAAAGGGTTTAGGTTTGTATCATTATTCAGCTCGTCATTTAATTCCGAATTTATCAATAGCTCAATCGACTGAAGTGCATTCGTACCATCTTTGATATATTCAGAAATGACTGACAGTCCACCATTGGCATATTCTTCAAAAATAAGAATAGCATTGGAGAAATGTTCTTTCTTCAATATGTTTGTATCCTTAGTTTCAGCTAGCGCTAGACAATGAATGAAAGGAATATCAATATTTTCATCGAATATTCTTAACATTATACGTTCACCACTTTTATCGAAAGGTAAGCGTATTTGCTTTTTATAGCCTAATGAAGCTGCAAAAACTAAGATATTCTTGAAAGAAGAAAAAATATTTTCATCTTTCAATATAGTTAATAGTTTACTATGCTCTTCTGGGCGACGAACTCTAATATCTTCTCTTTTCTCGTTATTAGGCATTTATTTTTACCTCATCTATAGACGAGTAATCAAATCCAGTATCAGAAGCAGCTAAGTAACCTCGTTCCGTTAGCTTATTGTCTTTAATAGATGACGTGTGATAAACCAGCTTGTAGGACTTACCAATACGGCCTTCACAAGCCTGTTTCACATTGCCTGACCATTGCGAGTTAGAAACAAAAATAATAACTTGATCTGCTAGATTAGAAACACTTTGTGCAACTTTAAATCTATAGTCATCGTCCAAAGCCCCAAAAGGTGAGTCCATAACTAAAGGATATATGCCTCCTGTAAAAAAGTTTGTGTTCTTTTTATTAATCTGCTCTTTAGCTAATTCAATTATGCTTGCAATAAATGATAGGCTGGTAACCTGCTTCTCGCCAGTCGATTGTTCTCTAGCTTCCTGTGTTGCCCCGTCTATATCTGTTTTAACTACCTTTAAATGATAGTTTTCATCAATAATAGCTTCTACAGGCTTTCGCATAATTGCTTGGAACGTTCTGTTGACTCTTTGAGACAAGTCTAAACGTATGCGATCTGTTAAAAACTCATTAAGAGAATTTAATGCATTAGCAACGTTTTGTGCGGCAGTGTATCTTGCTGAAGTCAAAGTGTGTTTCTCTTTCTTGTCTTCCAGCTCTTCAAACTGCTCTTTTCTTTCCTTTAAACTTGCTTCAATAGTTTCGAGCTCAATATCGTGCCGAGCCAGTTCTTTTTCTAAATTAATCGCTTGTTTGTTTAAGTCATTAATATCATTTTCTAATTTCGCAATCTGGTCATCATCTTGACCCATTTCTCGAAGTTTTAAATTAATTTCTGTGATTTCATCTTGGATGCTTTCGATCTTTAACAAGCGTTCATTATATCGATTTGTGAAAACTTCGTGTTTTTGTTTATAAGTATCATTATCGCTATCGAAATGACTAATCAAAGCTTGCAGCCGAGTAAAGACCTCCTCCGCATCATCGCTTCCAGCGTCTTTCAGAGCGTCTTGCAATGTATTTTCTTCAATAGAGTTAGGTCTTATAGGATTTCCGCACATACAGTAACCTGACTCAATGAGGTCTTTGATAAATTGATCTCGAACCCTATACGGTAGGCGCCCGATCTTTCTATTTTCTTCAATTATTTGCTTGGAGTCATTAATTACTTTTGAAGACAATATTGAGGCTCGATATGCGTCAATCGTGCTCGCGCGATCTGAGTTTATCTCGTCCATTTCCTTTTTAAGGTCACGAATGTTGCGGTTCAAAGCTTCTCGTTTATCAGCTAACGATTTTGCTTTTTCAATTTTTTTTAACTCGTTATTCTTCCCGTCGATGGATTCGCGAGTCGAAGCTAAAATTTGTTTAGTTGACCGAATCGAATCCGAAATGCGTGTTTTCTCGTCTTCTTTAAGGTTTATTTCGTCATATATGTCTTGATGAAGCTCCGACTTAAAGTCCTTTCCTTCTTTTCGAATTTGACGTGCGGCTTTCTGGACATGTTTGTGAGCTCTTTCTATTAGCTCTAGGCCAGTTAAATATCGAATAGCTTGCTTTATCTTGTCACCTTCATTCACATTTGCGATTTTTTCTATACGTTCACCATTGAAAAAGAAATATGGCTGAAGATTTCTTGGTATAAGCAACTCAATTGTGGAGCCTGGCATTTTTGAGCGCACCGTCTTCCCTGATTCGTCAGTAACATCGACAGAAAAATCAGATTCCTTTAACGAAACGGTACCGTCTGAACGCTTTAGATACTTGTTTTTTCTTGTTATATCGTATCGATTGCCAACATCAGAACACTTTATTTGTACCGAAGTAGTAATTAAATCTCCTGCATTTGCATTAGTAATGGCAGCTTCATTGAGAATGAAGTCATTTTCGGTGTCAAAGTCGGTTTGACCATAAAAACACCATTTAAAAGCGTTAAGCAGACTAGTTTTTCCTGCGCCGTTTGCTCCATGAATTACGGTTACGTTTTTGTCGTTGCTTGTTGCAAAGTCCAAAATTATTGGCTTCCAAAACTGCCGGAAGTTTTCAATCCGCATTGAATCAATTTTCATTAACAATACCCCGGTTTATGCACGCGACTATTGTATTTACTATACTGTCATACTTGTTCTCATTCTTTTCTAATTCAGCATCAGCTAAACTTTGCTTTTCTAGTGCAAGAACTTCACGAAAAATTCTTTGTTCTGCTGGGGTAAGACTTTGAATAATTTCATCAACGCTATTCATCAAAATGTACTCCATGTCGTTTGGCTAGGTCCAATAGCATGTCTTCATTATCCTTAGCATTTATAGCTAATGAGTTGTACTCCAGCCCTCTAAAAACCTCACGAGAAACTAGTTCAGGGCTAATTGCTGCATGTTTAGGCGGAATAACAATAAAGTCAAATATTGCAGCTTGTGTCTTTCCTTGTGCTTTTCGAAGTACACGCCCCCGACGCTGTATAAACTCTCTGGGATTCGTGGTTGACGAGAGAATAAAAGCATTTTGGGTGGCAGGTACATCTACCCCCTCGTCTAGACACTTTATCGCTGCTATAACTTCCAGTTCACCGGAGGCGAATAAGCTCAGTATTTCTTGTCTATCTTCAAGTGACTCAGATGCTGTAAATTTACGAGCTTTCAGTCTAAGTTCCTTTCCAACTAACTTTAAAACTTTGTCTATATGGCGCAACCCGTCACTGTCACGATGTGTTCCGCAATAAATTAACGTATGAGTTTTTGACTCCATACGCTGAATTTCTTGTGACAACAGGTCAAGTTTGCTTTCAACCATCGATATTAGTTCATTTCTCTGTCTTAATAATTTTTCATGCAGCTGAGTACGAGGTTGGCCTGGCCGTCTGTTTTTTTTCTGCTCCTCAATATCATCACTAAGCTCCTGATAGAGATAAAACTCCTGTTCCGTCATTTCACAGAGAAGCGGTGTGTAACTATAAGGAACCAAGAAACTTTTTTGAATTGCATCTGCCAATGAAAACTCATAAACACTTTTACCAAAGTAATTGAAAAGTGATTCGGTACCTTCATCGTCATTATGCCTTACAGGAGTCGCGCTTAACGCTAGTCGAAAATTCGCATTATCTGGCAACTTAGACGAGAAAGTCGGAGCCCCAAGATTATGCGCTTCGTCTGCGATAATTAGAAAATCTCCAGTAATCGGTTTGATCAAAGCCTGAAAGTAATCCGAAATAAAAGTACTGTTCGTAACCATAGCCATGACAATACCTTCGCGCTTGGCTGAAGTAGTAACTAAAGCATCAGCAAGCTTACTACGCCATGCGTCTGAACTTTCATAACATTTTATTGGAGAGTATCCGAAGTTACTTGCTTCATCAAACCATTGATCTAAAAGGTGCTTCAGCGGAAGGATAAAGCACACAAATAACTTGCGCTTTGCCGGCAATGTGCGTTGTTTGATAAGCTTTTGAACTATCGATAATGCTGTAATAGTTTTACCTGAGCCGGTTGCCATTACCAAAAAGCCTTTACCGCTAGCTTGACCCCATGCTTCTATCGCTTCAATTTGATAGTCACGAAGTGTTATATGAGATGCGGTTTGGGTTATTTCACTCTGCAGTTTTTCCAAGCTACTAGCTTTCTCCGAAATTTGTGATATCAGGTTCAAAGAGGGTGTGAGGACTTTGTAACTTGGATCTATATTCTTCCATAAGTTTTCAAAACGTTCACAATTGATATTGATTCGACGTTTTTCAGTTGAAACCCAGCTCTTGAAAACATCGATGTGCTCCCAGTTAGACTTGGCGTTACCAGTTAAGTTGTAAGAGCCTGTGAATGCAATTCTGTTCTCAAAAAAATCTGTTGCATTCCCTATCTTCGCATGGAACATTCCGGAGGATGTAATCTTAGGTAACGCTATTTTGAACTCTAAAACTCCATATCTGATCAATGTGGCGAGGCGTGTTTGTAGTGGTTTATCTAACTCTAAAAACTCGCTTATAATCCGATCGTCTAGTAATTTCTTTGTAACGCCACTGTCTTCTTCAGCTTTCACGGTGCTTATGACTTCAGCATCTTCTTTTTGAAGTTGTGGTGAAATTACCCATCTGCTCTTACCGTTATTTGATGCGAACATTAAAATTGCTTCGCATACATCTCGTAACCAAGCGGATGAAAAATATCCTACAGCAACATCAAATGTTTTAGCATTCGAAAGTAAAGGAACAAACAACTCTTCGTTTGGATCTGAATACCCAGACGATAAAGTCTCAGGAAGATCAATTTCAGAAAATTGTTTAGAAGTCACTGAAGTCGTCCAATAATTTGTCTAATGAATCATCGACTTCGAACTCAATAATATCGCTATTTGTCAATCTACTTTTGGCCCCAGCAATAGCTATATTTTTATGCTTGGCGAGTGCTTTTAAATCTCTAACAACTTTTTTTGTCGGTATTTCTGCAGATCTGTAAAGTTCTCGTAGAATCTGTACTTCATTCTTTGCGATTTCGGCATCTGATATTGCAATATCTTTAGCAATAGTCACGATCTGCAACTTCGCCACGCTGTTGAGACTCTCTATTTCCTCAATTAAATCTTCAATGCTATAACGGCTAAAAAGCCAGTAGAGGGCCCTCATAAGAACGAAGTCTTTCTCTGAGCTGGTTAGAAAAGTCAAACCTCGGATTGAATCTCGAACTTGCTGAAGCTCCTGATATTTTATAGAGCCATCTATCTTAGCCATCATCGCAGAAACTTTTGCGATGAGGAGCGCATATCGCATGTTCGAGGATGTTTTATCTACAGCGGGTTGCTTGTGAAAAATGACTACAGGCTCATGAAGAAGTTCGCGACTGAGGTTGGCGACAGTAATTCCGGAGCTCGTTTTTACTAACTTAGGAAGAATATCTAACTGTTCCTCAATTAAAGTTTCATATATCAACTCCAAGGAAATTTGACGAGTTACATCAAGTTTAGAAAATTCTTCTATATTTGCGATCGTGCCTAGGAAGTATCCTTCGGTATCTATATTACGCCGAACCTTGTCCAAGTTGTAGACTTCTTCATAACCAATAACATTAGTGTTCATTCCGTTGCCCCACTTATTAAATGATAGTTTTGAAACAAGCTTTATTTTTGATGATATGAAATTAACTCATTTATAACTGAGAGACAATACGAATAACTACTGTTAAAAATCGGGGGACTAGACTAGTAATTAAGATTTATTCAATTACTTTTCGATTAGTTAGGCTAGTTAACAAAGTAAGTTCAACTGCATTGAAACGAAAACGCCCTCATCGATGAAGACGTTTTAGGAATCAAAATAAATGAAATTAGCTACTCGATGTTCTGGATCTGCTCACGCATCTGCTCAATCAACACCTTCAACTCCACAGCAGAAGCAGTAATGTCAGCGTTAATCGATTTCGAGCCCAAGGTGTTCGCTTCACGGTTGAATTCTTGCATCATGAAGTCTAAACGACGGCCACAGGCGCCGCCTTTACGCAGAATTTTGCGGGTTTCAACAACGTGCGCGTTCAGGCGGTCGAGCTCTTCGGCTACGTCTACTTTTTGCGCCAGCATCACCATTTCCGCTTCAAGGCGCGTTGGGTCGAGTTCCACACGAGCTTCTTCAAAGCGCGCAAGCAATTTCTCACGCTGCCATTGCAGTACTTCTGGCATGCGGCCGCGCACAAAGCTGACTTGCTCTGAAATGCCTTCAAGGCGCTCTTCAATCATGCGCTCGAGTGCCTTGCCTTCGCTAGCACGGTTTTCAATAAATTCAGCAATGCAGGCTTCAAAAGCGCCAAGTACGTCGGCTTGAATCACATCCATATCGTCTTCTTGCTGCGCCACAACACCAGGCCAACGCAATACGTCTAACGGGTTCAGCTGTGCACTTGAGCTTTGGTTGGCTACCCAATTCGCCGATGAAATGACGCTACGAGCGAGGTCTTCGTTCAGACTTAAACCGCCTTCGGCTTTTTGCTCAATGTGCAAACGCAGGTTGCATTCTACTTTGCCGCGCTGCAGTTGCTTGCGTAAGCGGTCGCGTAAGCCATTTTCGAGTGAACGAATTTGCTCGGGTAGGCGAAAGTAGGTTTCTAAGAAGCGTTGGTTTACCGAGCGCATTTCCCACGTGGCTGTGCCCCACTCGGCTTTCAGTTCATGGCGCGCGTAGCCGGTCATTGATTGAATCATTGCTATTCCTTGTAAGCTTTATCTGCCGTTAGTTTATCACCTATCTCAATCTCGTACAGCAGGGCAATAAAACCGGTTAATCTTGCAACGGAATTTCACATCCATATCTGATATAATCGCCAGCCATAATTTTGCACAAAACAGGAGCCAACCATGCGTCCAAGTGGTCGTACTGCCCAACAGATCCGCCCGGTGACTATTACCCGGAATTTTACGCGTCATGCCGAAGGTTCGGTGCTCATTGAGTTTGGTGATACCAAGGTGTTGTGTACAGCCAGTGTGGATAAAAGCGTACCGCGCTTTTTGAAGGGCAAGGGCCAAGGTTGGGTCACGGCGGAATACGGCATGTTGCCGCGTTCAACGCACTCGCGCATGGATCGCGAAGCTGCGCGTGGTAAGCAAGGTGGCCGCACAGTTGAAATTCAGCGCTTAATTGGCCGTTCATTGCGTGCTTGCGTGGATATGGCAGCGCTAGGTGAGAACACCATCACTATCGATTGCGACGTGTTGCAGGCCGATGGCGGTACGCGTACCGCATCAATTACTGGTGCCTGTGTGGCGTTGGTGGATGCGCTGAACTGGATGCGCAAAGAAGGCATCGTCAAAACGAATCCGTTGAAAGGTCTGGTGGCTGCGGTATCGGTGGGTATGTATGAAGGCCATGCGGTGGCGGATTTGGATTACCCAGAAGATTCCAAAGCGGAAACTGATATGAACGTGGTGATGACTGAAGCGGGCAAGTTCATTGAAATTCAGGGTACCGCTGAGGGCGAACCGTTCTCCAGCGAAGACATGAATGCGATGCTGGATTTAGCGAAGCATGCCATTCGTGAATTGATGGATTTGCAGAAACAGGCATTGGCGTAATCTTTCGCTTAACGAATAACCAATAACGAGTAACCAACAACGGCTCTTTGTATGAAACAATATCAAAAAGATTTTATCGAATTTGCCATTGAACGTGGCGTGTTGAAGTTTGGTGAGTTTACTTTGAAATCAGGCCGCACGAGCCCGTATTTCTTCAATGCGGGGTTGTTTAATCAGGGTTCTGATTTGGCGCGCCTTGGTCGGTTTTATGCGGCGGCGTTGCAAGACAGCGGCGTGGAGTTTGATGTGTTGTTTGGCCCAGCGTACAAGGGCATTCCAATTGCCACAGCGGCGGCGATTGCGCTGTTTGATACGTATCAGAAAGATGTGCCGTATTGCTTTAACCGCAAAGAGAAGAAAGACCACGGCGAAGGCGGCAACTTGGTGGGTTCACCACTCAATGGTCGCGTGATGCTGGTGGACGATGTAATTACGGCGGGCACGGCTATTCGTGAATCGATGGAAATTGTGCAGGCCAACGGCGCTGAGTTAGCGGGTGTGTTGATTGCGCTTGATCGCCAAGAGAAAGGCAAAGGCGAGCTAAGCGCTATTCAGGAAGTTGAGCGCGATTACAATGCGCAAGTGATCAGCATTGTGCAGCTGAATGATGTGATTGAGTATTTGAAAGACTCGCCCGATTTAGCGCAGTACCTAGATAAAGTCACTGCGTATCGGGCGGCGTATGGGGTGTAGCCCGGCGTTGCACGCCGAGCTAGAACGTTTCGGGTTGCCAAGAGAGGCCGATGCGAGCATCGGTCACTTGGCATTCGCCACCGGCTTTCACGCGTTTGGTGGATTCATCGCCAGCCACCATTAAGCGAAATTCTTTCTCAATCAGATTGAAGCTATTACGCTCTTGGCAGAGCAAGCGTAATGAATCGACCATGCCGCGATCACTCAAGAAGCGTGTGGTTGGTGGTTCTTGCACCACTTCTTCACCTTTCGCAAAATGGACATTCGTGATGCCATCATCAGTGAACTGACCACGAGCGCCAGCCACTAAATAATGGAAGGTGGCAGCCACCGCATTCTCGGTTTGCTGGGCGCCAATACCAAAGAACACGCCACGCTCACCAAGCACTTCAAATGCGCCGTTCAACACATTCACCGCAAGCGCCGTGCGAGTATCGATACCCACTGCTACTGGCGTATTGGTAGTTGCCGCTACGCGCAGTAAGCGACCATGACGACCCATATCTGAGAACTGACCATCAAGTGTCGCAACACTAAACAGCCCGACACCACCAAGCGGGTGATAGGTTACACTATCGGAATTCATATTTCGTGGGCACGAATCATCTTTGCTGCAAGCAAACGGCGGCGCTTCACCGGCAATAACGCCGGCGCGCAAGGCTTCGGCGCTGGTGCCACTGGCCACCATCGAGCGCGCAGTCATCGCATTCATGGCATCACTGGTGGCACCCACCACTAACTTATTCGCGCGCATTTTCAGATAAATGCTGGTCATTAAATCGGTTGGTTGACTCAATGGGTTCAAGAACGCTTTGCGAACTAAGCCCGGATCATTGCCAACAATCAAAACGGCATCCGCCCAGTCGACAATTTTCGGGCCTTGCAGCGCATCTTTACAGAACGCGACTTGCTGCTTGTGCTGCTCAGGGAATACACGTGCGCGCTTCCAGGTGCCAAGCTCTTGCTCACGCAACGCATCAAGCTCATCGCATTTGCCAGTGCGCTGCGCTGCATTCACAGCGGCATCAATTGGTAACCAGCGCACTTGCGCACCTAAGCTTTCAAATGCACTAATAAATGGCTCGACAGCGGTAATTGGGTCACGCGCGCCAGCGGCGGCAATGGCAATGCGCGGCATATCATCACTTGCGCGCACTTTATCGGCCTGTTCTAACATGGCTTGTAGAATTTGGCGCTTCGCTTCCACTTTCGTTAGCTTGATGCGCGCGGTGTCGTGCTTACCTTTCGGAGCCGGCATTTCAAGGTGGTCAATAATGAGGTTCCACTCACGTTCCGACAAACTGTCATATAAATGACGCGTGGCCCGGCGGGTAAATTCTTCTTGGAAGCTACGCTCCGGCACCACTTCAGAACGCATGCGCTCATATAAAATCTCCAGCGCCATTTTAACGTCATCACGGGTTTTACGACGGTGTACTGGCCACAACTCATCGCGCAACAGTGGCGTGGTGTAGGCTTCACTTAAATTAATGTAGCGATCGGTGCGCATAGTGGTGCCATCCAGCCAATCGGTGTCATTGCAGTGCGTCCACGCCATGCTTGAGCACAGTGCCATTTCATCACCCATCAAAAACAATTGATAATTAGGGCCGGTGGCGCGCTCCGCTTCTTGTGCAGATGCAGCTTGCGGAAACAACGCTCCCCCCACAACACATAAGGCAGCGATTATTGAATATTTCATGGTGTACTCCTACAACTGAAGGCGGTCAACCTAACGGCAATCAACGTAAAGGTCAATTTTAGTCTAGTTTCATAAAAGCTTCGACCTGATATACTGCTAAAGGTTTAACTATCCGTTACGACCACGAAAGACGACCATGAAAGGAAAGTTGTTTTGACTATGTTTCTGCGAATGCTATGTGCGTTACTGATTGTCGCTTCGACAGTCGCACCCCTGCGCGCGGAACAAACCACGCTAACCTTCCGCGCGCCTGACGAAGGCCCTGTAACCGCAGCCGTGCAACAGATACTTGAAGAGGCCTACGCTGAGTTAGGCATCACGTTGCGTTATGTCGAGATGCCGCGCAATCGCAGTTTAGTTGAAGCAAACGCTGGCCGTATCGCTGGAGAGCTGGGTCGGTTACCTGATCTCGACAAACAATTTCAAAATCTCACGCAGGTGCCATTCCCTTTGTTCGCGTTCGAGATTGTGCTGGTGGCTGATCGTCGTGATTGCGGCTTATGCGCTATTGATGACATTGAAAACCTAGCCTTTATTAGCGGCATGCAAACTGTTATCGGGCTTATTAAAGAACACCAATTTAAGGGCCCAACCGTTCAAGCGCTGGATATTCAGCAGTTGAACTTAATGTTCACGAATAATCGCGTGAAAGCGGTGATGCTCAATGATTTTGAAGCGCGGCAGTTAGGCTATTACGATAATCCGCATCTCATTGTCACCCCAATGCTCTCGTTGATTGGCTATCACTTCTTGCATGAGAAGCACGCGCACTTAGTACCCGCATTGAACCAAGTACTTGAAGATATGCATGCATCAGGGCGTGTGGTGACTGTATATAGGGAGCATGGGGTGTCATTCGAAAGACGTACCGAGTTTCCAGAGCCGCCGTTGTACCCCGCGCTGTCGGCAACCGCTGGGTTAATGGAAGAACGCGCTCACATCGATGGCACAGGACGTTATTGGCAATTGATTCAAGAAATTTTTGCGTCAGTAACACAAGAGTTGCAGCTACATACCAACAGTTATCAGCGCGCTGTACTTGGCTTTAACGAAAACCGCTTTGACATGCTGGTTGGCGGCACAAGAACGCAAGAGTCGATAGATGGCGTAGCGTCGTATACGCATTTCGATTACGACAGCCCGGTTTCAGCGTTTGCGCTTCAGCAAGCCGACCTTGATGCGATGTTAGATGGCACATTAAAGCGGCCAATTTGCTTTGTTGCTGGTTATGATTACCACAATTTCTTTCGCGAGGGGCTAAATTACTATTTAGCCAATAGTATTTTGGACTGTTTCGCCATGCTTGATATGCATCGAGTTGGTGCGGTGGTTACGTTTGACGATAATGCCCCTGATTGGGCGGGTAACGACTATGTGAAACATCAATTGCGCGAGGCGTTGCCCATTCATGTGATGTTTCACAACACCCCACGCGGACGCGAATTACGCGATTGGTTTGATAAACGGCTGCGTGAGCTGGTTGAAAGCGGTGAAATAACGACCATCATGAACAAAACCCAACTACAACATGCTCGCCTTGATGCGAGTTTACCTGAATCATCAACACGATAAGTTTGAGTACTGGAATGTTTCATATTGCCTTGTTTAACCCTGTGATGCCGGCCAACACTGGTAATGTCATTCGTCTTGCCGCCAACAATGGCTGTACGTTGCACCTCATTGAGCCGCTTGGCTTTGATTTCGAAGAGAAAAAATTGCGCCGCGCAGGGTTGGATTACCATGACTTGAGCCGTGTTGAGCGTTACCCCGATTTCAATGCATTTAAAGCGGCTATGGGTGACCGTGCCATTTACGCAATCACAACCAAGGGCACACGGGGCTATGCCGAGGTACAGTACCAACCGGGCGATGTACTGTTGTTTGGCTCTGAAACCAGTGGTTTGGCGCCGGATGTGATGGCTCAAATTGCGCCTGAACAGCGCATTCGTATTCCCATGATGCCGAACAACCGCTCTCTTAACTTATCTAATTCGGTTGCCATTGTGAGTTATGAAGCGTGGCGCCAGCAAGGGTTCCCAGATGGCAGCTAACAACCCGCACGAAAACTATGCGTATTGGGTAAAAATTGCGACACGTGCGTCAGTTTCTGTCGCATTCATATTAATTGCGGTAAAAATAGCGGCGTGGTTGATAACCGATTCCAGCAGTATGTTGGCGTCGTTAACCGATTCTCTACTCGATAGTCTCGCCAGCTTGTTCACATTTTTCGCGGTGCGTTATGCGGTGCAACCAGCCGACAATGAGCACCGGTTTGGGCACGGTAAAGCCGAATCGTTAGCGGCGTTGGTGCAGTCTGCGTTGATTACCGGGTCGGCCATGCTGCTATTGATTCACAGTGTTCAGCAGTGGGTTCAAGGTACGCCTGTACAGCAAGCTGAAATTGGTGTGTATGTGTCGGTATTCGCAATTGCATTAACGCTTGCGCTAGTGGTGTTGCAGCGGGTGGCAATTAAGAAAACTGGCTCTCAGGCAATTGCAGCCGATGCACTTCACTTTTCATCTGACTTATTACTCAACAGTGCGGTTATTGTGGCGCTTATTTTAAGTGCTTACGGGTGGCTGTGGGCCGATAGCGTTTTTGCCATCATCATTGCAGTATTTTTAGCGCAAGGGGCGGTACGTATAGGCTGGGATGCGTTTCAGTCACTGATGGATCGCGAGCTTCCTAGTGACGAAAAACAGCTAATTATCGATACTATTAAAGGCATTCAAGGCGTGCACGGTATTCACGGTTTAAAAACCCGCTCAGCTGGCCCAACCCGTTTTGTGCAAGCCCATATTGAGCTCGACGATAACCTAAACTTGCGCCAAGCCCACGATATTGCCGATAAGGCCGAACTGGCTGTTGCCAACCTGTTCGACCATACCGACGTGATTATTCACATGGACCCGTTATCGGTTGTTCCGGCGAAGGTTGACGGAGCGACGTAACGCCGCTCCCATCAAGCCCATCAACAATAACCACCAAGTCATTTGACCTGAAGATGATTGTGGTGCAGCCGGTTCATGCGGCACATTTACCTGTACTCGCAAGATACCTGAAGCCGTTGCCCCGCGATTATCTGTTACCACGTACACAACAGTTACTGCGCCTGTGATACCCGTAGCTGGCGTTACGGTTACGGTGCCGCCTTCGAATGCAACGGTTCCCCCAGTACTTGAGGTGATTTCAGCTGATGCTACGGTTAGCGTGTCACCATCGGCGTCAATGTCATTGGCAACTACGTCGACGCTCACCGGCTTATTAACCACTGTACTCACCGTATCAACTGTCGTTTCTGGTGCACGGTTCGCTAATATCGTCACCGCAACAGAGGCTGTCGCAACACCACCGCGTCCATCATCAATGGCATAGGTGACCGTTGCCGTTCCGGCGTAGTTTGTTGGGGCATCGTAATGCAGTGCCGCGCCGTCGTTGATAACAGTTACTGTGCCGATATCTGCGTGCGCCGACGTAATCACGAGTGAATCGTCATCAGCATCAATGTCGTTGGCTAGTACATCAATTTCAGCATCCCCTTGCCAAATGACTGTCACCGAATCTGCCGTAGCTTCTGGCGTGGTATTGTCAGTTGCTGCAACACTTAGTGCACCCGGATCAACAATCACACCGTTAGCCATACCATCTGCGTCGTTCGCACCACCATCTTCAAGCAGTAACTGCACACACCAGTGACCAGCTGTTAAACCGGCCTGCCACTGCGACGAGCCTAGTGCTGGACAAACGCCTGGTTCACCAGCAGCACTGAAGATCTGGTTGTTTTCGTCTTGCACAAAATCTTGCCATGCACCACCAATGTGCTTCCGATACAGGGCATTGGTTGGAATTGGTTGTGATAATGGCAGAACGATACGGCTGGTGCCGCCTAGCTCAGAGAGATCAAAGATTTCAAAATCAAAGGCCGAACCCATTCGGGTATGGTTTGTATCGACATCTAAATCTTCTGACACACTGATATGCGTGTTGAATTGACGCATGCCTAGCTCACCGAGTCGCAAACACGCACTCATTGAACCTTGAGCGAAGTGAATGTTACCCGCTTGTGCAGAACGTGCGGCTATCAGTTGGCAACTACGGCTTGGGTTTAGATAATTTGGCATGCCCTGACCTAAGTCGTCATTGGTGCCATCATACATATCTGGTAAGCCATCGCCATCCGCATCGGTATCTGAACCCAGCGTAGGGTGAGCATCAACAGCATTCAAAATTACACTCGCATAGCCACGCAGGCCTGCTGCGTCGGTTACTGTGACTCGAACGGTTGCCGCGGTATTCGCCGCAATTAACAGTGGGTCAATCACATAGCGAGTGCCACCATCGGTTGCGCCGCCGGCAACTGGGCTTTGCCAATTGTAGGTGAGCGTATCACCGGCATTCGCATCGGTTGCCGTTGCCACTAACTCGATCAAACCACCACTGCGAAGCACGGTAGTGCGCTTCTGGCCGTCTTGTGAGTAAGCGACGCTAACTTGCGGAGCCATGTTGGCAGCGCTACTGGTTACCGAAACCTCTGCAACTTCGCCTAGGTTCATGCTATCTGCGAGCGCCACAACAATGGTATTGCCTGCAGCTGGAGCGGTAACACTGATGGTGCCTTGTGTGCCTTGCTCAAGCTCAAGCGAACTCGCGACACCATCAATGGTGTAGTTGATGACAAATGGGTAGCTTGGCGCCAGACCATTCAACATCACCGACAAGTTCACTGAGGCGCCAGCCGCTGTTGTTACGTTGCGTGCTAGCGATACCATCGGCACCACTTCAATGCGCTGACCAAGCACGGTACGCTCGCCATCTGCATTAGTCGCTTGCCACATCACTTCGTGTACACCTGGCGCGAATACTGGCGCCCGTTGCTCAACTAAACTGACTGGCAACGGCTGACCGTTTGCATCTGTCGCTGAAGCTTCGCCGAGCTCGACACGAGTGAGTGCGCCGGTTGCAGGAACAACAAGGTCATCAGGTACCACAAGATTGATGGCGCCAGAGCCAGTGATTGTCACTTCAGCCGTGGCGGAGTCACGCCCACCCATACCATCGTCAACACTGTAGTTCACGCTGACTTTGCCGGTATATTGCGCATCAATTGTTAGCTGAACTTGATTCGAAGCAATACTGACTGAACCGACACTTGCCGATGCTTCAACAAGTGTAAGCGAGTCTTCATTAATGTCGGTATCATTCGCTAATACGTCCAGTAAATACACGCCATCGTTATTGCGTGGCAGACTGAAAGTATCATCGTTTGCTACCGGCGGCTCTTGACTGTACGTCACTTCAATAGTGAACATCGGCAAACTTACACTAACAGTTCCGTCATTCACGCTAAGCGAAATATCAACCCAAACCGCAATGTCTTCCATTGCTGGCGTGCCACTCAACGTACCGGTTGCTGTATCGATAGTTAACCAAGTCGGTAAGTTTTCTGCACTGAATGTCAGCACGTCGTTATCGATATCTTCAACTGTTGGGGTGAAACTATAGGCTTCGTCCACTTCGGCAAATGACGCTGGTGTGCCAGTAATGGTTGGCACATCATTAACGTTGGTAACTTCAATTGCGAACGCAGGAAGGTCGGCGGTTAACGTGCCATCACTCACCGTGATCACAATATTACTGTGAACGCCTACATCGTCATTGGTTGGCGTACCCGTCAGCGCACCGGTTGAGCTATTGAAACTCGCCCACGTTGGTGTGCCGGTAATGCTAAAGCTAAGTGAGTCGCCATCAACATCAGATGCTGTCGGCGTAAAGCTATAGGCTGCATCTTGCGCAACGGTTGTTGCAGGCGTACCGCTAATCACTGGTGCATCGTTCACGTTCGTTACTTCAATACTAAACGCTGGTAGCGATGCACTGAGTTCGCCATCGCTCACCGTGATAGTGAGACCAGCTGTACTACCCAAGTGATCTTGGGTTGGTGTTCCTGACAACGTTCCCGTACTGGTGCTAAACGTTGCCCAGACTGGTTTGTTCACAATGCTATAAGTAAACGAGTTGCTATCAATATCGTTCACCGTCGGCGTGAAGCTATAGGCGGCATCCTGGGCAACTGTTGTCGCTGGGCTACCGCTTATAGTTGGCGCATCATTCACGTTCACCACGGTGATGGTAAAGCTTGGTAAGCTTGCGCTTAATTCGCCGTCGCTCACACTGATGGTGATTGCTGCACTTGTGCCAACATGATCATTCGTTGGCGTGCCGGTTAGCGTACCCGTTACCGCACTGAAACTTGCCCATGCCGGCATGCCACTGATGCTGTAAGTGAAGCTAGTGCTATCAACGTCTGCCACTGCTGGCGTAAACGAATAAACACTGTCTTCGTTCACAGACGTTGATGGCGTGCCACTAATCGTCGGCGCATCATTCACGTTCACCACGGTAATCGAGAATGGCGCAAGTGAAGCACTTAAGGTGCCATCACTTACTGAGATGGTAACGCCTGACGCTGTACCCACATGATCATTAGTTGGAACGCCTGCCAAAGTGCCTGTAGTTGGGTTAAACGTTGCCCAAACCGGCTTATTGGCAATACTGAAGATTAGCGAATCGCCCACATCAACATCACTCGCCGATGGGGTAAAGCTATAGGGTGTATCCTCGTTTACTGACGTTACTGGGGTACCAATAATGG
The DNA here is from genome assembly GCF_009734345.1 of Pseudidiomarina andamanensis. Lineage (GTDB taxonomy): Bacteria > Pseudomonadota > Gammaproteobacteria > Enterobacterales > Alteromonadaceae > Pseudidiomarina > Pseudidiomarina andamanensis. The sequence continues at coordinate 1,644,232 of NZ_CP032551.1, forward strand.
TTGGTGCATCATTCACGTTCACCACGGTGATAGAAAACGCTGCCAACGCGCTTCCTAGCTGACCATCACTAACACTTATTTGAACGTTGCTATGAACACCAACATCGCTATTGCCTGGTGTACCTGCCAGTGCGCCAGTTAAAGTATTGAAACTTGCCCATGCTGGCTTGTTGGTGATGCTGAATGACAAGCTGTCGCCATCAATATCAAGCGCCGCTGGGGTGAACGAATAGAGACTATCTTGATCAACCGACGTTGCCGGTGCACCGTTGATTGTTGGTGCATCGTTGACGTTTTCAACGGTAATCGAAAACGCAGTTAACGTATCACTGAGCCCGCCATCTGACACCGAAATTTGAATGTTGCTATGCACACCCACATCGGCATTCGTTGGCGTTCCGCTTAATGTTCCGGTGTTTGTGTCGAAGCTTGCCCAAGTTGGTGCGTTTAGTACCGCATACGTCAACGAATCGCCATCGATATCATTGGCGGTTGGTGTGAAGCTGTACAACGCATCTTGTAACACCGTCGTCGCCGGCGAACCGCTGATTGTTGGTGCGTCATTAACGTTCACTACTTCAAGGTTAAAGGCCGGTAACGAAACTTGGTTGTCAGCATCAGCCACCGTAATCACGATGTTTTCTGTGACTCCCACATGTGCCTGTTGCGGTGTTCCAGAAAGCTCACCGGTGGTCGTCGAAAACGATGCCCATACTGGCTTATTGACGATACTGAAGGTCAGTGCATCATTTTCAGCGTCGGTAACCGTTGGTGTGAAGCTGTAGGTACTACCCTGCAACACGGATGTGCTTGGTGTGCCCGTAATAACTGGCGCGTCGTTGAGGTTGAGATAATAAACTTCTCGACCGAACTCCGGTAAGTTTGCGGTGAAGAAGTAGGTTTCGCCAACAGCTAATGACGTTGAATAGTTGCCGATATAATCGCCATCTTCGGCGCTCGTTAACTGAGTGATTTCGCCCGTTTCAAAACTGTATGAGTAGATATCTTCTTGCCAAGAGCTATTTGAAGAGCGCACATAGGCATATATATAAACCTGCGTATCTGTCGCTGTCATCATGCCATATGAAGTGGTGAGTGCGCCGGGTGATAAATCAGCAATTAATGACACCGAGTCACTAGCAAATTCATATTTAAAGAACTCATAGCCGGTTTCAGCAGTATAGGCATGCATCAGAATGCCATCACTGACCGGAGCGATGTATGACGATACTTGGAAATTTGTAGCTGGTGTTACAGCGACTGTGCTTTCAGTATTCGGGTTGTATTGAAAGAGTTGCCAATTGCTTGCGCCGTTGTATGCAGAAAAGTAGAGATTGCCATCGGTACCTTCCACAAAAAATCTTGGATTGCTTGAACTCCCGCCAGCGAAAATATCCGCCGCCAACTCAATGGCATTGGTTGTATGATTAATTCGGAAAAGCTCCCATCCATAGGTTGATGAGTAAACACGAAAATAGAGATCGCCATTAAAACTTAGCAACTCCTCAAATTGACTAGTTAAATCGATACCGCCATAAACATCATTTACTTTTGCTAAAGAGTCAGTGGCTGGATCATAAACTGCTTGATACCAACTTGGATTGGCTGGGTCGACAGTCCCAAGGAAATAAATCTTGCCATTGGATTCAACAAGATTTCTCGCTGCTGAAAGACCGCCATTATCTGGCAATGCTAGATATTCGCGAATATCATTGGTCGTAGGGTTATAGGCAAATAGTTTACTACCGCCAATATCTGCGCTACCTGCTGCAAATATTAACTCACCATTGAGTTCTACCATCGTTGTGCTGTAGTTGAACGCGTTAGTTCCAACAACAATTTCTTGGTTCGGGGAAGTAAGAACTTTGGTTTCTGGGTTATACCGGAATAGTTCTATGCCAAACTCGTCGGTACTTGCAAAGAAATAAAGCTCCCCATTCATTTTATGCAATGCATTGGTAACAGAGCTGTTGCTCACCGAAACTGTCCCACCTACAGTTTGAACAGTGTTCGTTGCGACATCAAAACGAACCAAATCATGCTGTGGAAGCTCCTGCGTGCCGGCCCGCATGTAAAGCACATCACCAACAACGATAAAACTGTCTGGACTACCTGAGACTGTTCCAGGGTAAATATCAGCAGCTAAAGAACTTGTAAGATTAGAGGGATTGATACGATGTAATTCATAGCCATGCTCGTTGCTGTACGCGCGATAATAAACAGAGCCGTTGTAACTATTATAATGATACGGATTGGGATTTGTTGAGGCCACGGATAACTCAACCATGGTAGCTGAGCTACCTTGCTGAACAAATGTCTCACTGGTACCGGACATTGCGTTGTAGGCTGAGAAATATAAATCTGAGCCAATTAAACTCAGACTGTGGGGGCTAGAGCTCCCTGACCCCGAAAAGATATCATTTAAATTGGCTGAATTATTATTAGTTAAGTTAATGATCAGTAACTCATTACCATAGGAAGGATACTGAGAAGCCATATAAATGAAGTTGTTGTTCGCAACTAACTCCCCGAAACTATTCGCAGACTCAGCATTAAATACGAGGCTGATTGGAACCTCTTCAGAAGTCTCAGGGTTGAATTGCGATAATTTCGGTGTTCCATTGAGGTAGTACTGAATAAATAGACTCGTATCGTTTTTAGCTAAGCGAACAATACTAACGCCGACAGAATCAACACTAAATTCATAGATTAACTGTGTCGCACCACTGGCGGGATCAAATTCATATAACCCCTGACCATTTTGGTTTGAATTATAAGCGCCAAAATATATTTTTCCTTTAAATTCAAAAGGCTGAGTTTGAACCCCATAAGGTAAGCTGGAGGCAAGGATAATTTCGTCACTTACTGAGTCATAGTAATACATCTGATAGGTGGAACCAGATCCAGTATATGAAATTCCTCTGAAGTAAATTCGATCACCGAGTGCAATGAGAAAATCCGGCTGCAAGGAACAGTTTCTCGGACAATGGTCCATCACCATTCGCCGTGAATCCGTTGCAGGATCGTATTCCCATAGTTCATAACCGTAATACTGATGATACCCACGGTAATAAATTTTACCGTTTAGCTCAGTCATGTAATAAGGGCTCTGACCAACAAGGGTCGTGCTGGAGTTTAAGTCAGCAACTACCTCGACTTTTGCTGCAAATGAAGCAGCTGGGAATAATACAAACAGGAACAAGAATGCGGCTGCGAGGCGCATTGAGGTTGCAAATTTCATGGCGAAATCCTTTGGTATTTACTCAAACATTTGTGTTTTCGGTGCCACGAAACAGCACGGTGCAGCCGTGCCGGAAGTTTAGATTAAATTTTGATCTTTACAATATATTTACGTTATTTCTAAAAATAAATTCATTTAAATTGCAAGTGAAATGGATTAATTTTTTGATTTTAATCAAATTTATTTATCGGGTTGAAACCAGCTCAAAACAGCATCAAGCGCCGGTTGACGGAAGCGATCAGACTCCATAAAGAGCTCATGCTTGGCGCCTTCAATACATTTGATTTGGCTTTGGTCGTTTTTTAGTTTGCTGAAGAATTTGCGTTGCGCTTGGTTATCGACCACTGTGTCGGCGCCGGACTGCAGCAACAGTATTGGCACGTCAATGCGGTCGGCTTGTTGATGAGCGGCATGCATGGCGGCAAAGGCCTGCGCAAGCCAATTGAAGGTAGGGCCCCCGAGTTGCACCTGCGGGTTTTCTTCATAGGCATCGCGAAACATTTGATAGCGCGCTTCGCTGTGGGTGAGCTCGTTTTCATCAAACGGCACGTGGATATAATCGGTCATACCAAAGAAGTACCACGGCTTACGCGGGCTAAACCAACGATTCAACAGAGCACCGCCAACCGCAATCGTTTTCGCCAGCCATTGTGGCGTGTCCCCAGTCAATACACCGAGCATCGGCGATGACAATACGGCTTTGCGAATGGTGTGTTTGTGTTGGGCTAAATACAACGCGCTAATTGCGCCACCCATTGAGTGGGCCAACAAATAGTGCGGAATACGCGGGTAGTAACGTGTCGCCTCTTGCACCACGGCATCGAGGTCATCCACGAAATCTTGAAACTGGTCGATATGCCCGTGGTGCGGGTTATTGCTTAAACGGTCTGAGAAACCCTGCCCACGATGATCCACAATGGCAACAGCGTAGTTCGCTTGCGCTAAATGCCACACCAATTCTTGATATTTTAATGACGCTTCAATTCGGCCTGGGCAAATAATTATGAGCCCTTGCGGGTGCACCGGACGATGCAAAAACCAATGCAGCACCACGCCGTCAGGACGTGTTAGGTTATTGACTTCAACGTGATCGTGCCAAAACGGCTGAATTTGCTGAGTGAAGAAACGGATCCACTGCGGGTCGTCATCCGTGTACATTTAGTTAGACTCCTGCGGCTCCTGCGCTGATGCTTCGGTATCGGTTGGCTCATCTTCTGTGATGGTATCGATTGGCACAATTGGCAAGTTCACCGATACTTCAAGACCACCTTCGGGGTGGTTTCGAGCCGTCACAGAGCCACCCAACACGTTTGCTGCTCTTAAGCTTAATGCCATACCAAGGCCAACGCCAGCTTTATGATGACGCGAAGGGTCACCGCGGAAGAACGGTTCAAATAACTGGGCAAGTTGCGCTTCTGGTACGCCGTCACCGTGATCTCGAACCAAAATAGTGAAATGTTTCTCGTCATGGCGCACGCAATCAAGCTCAATGATACCCGCAGTATACTGCAGGGCATTGCGCACAAGGTTTTCGATTACCAAACGTAGTAGCTCATCATCGGTCGCTGTTGTTGGCCAGTCGGCATCCAGCACTAAGACACGTTCGCCATATTTGGCATCGACATAAGCTAAGTCAGCCGCCAAAGTTTTCGCGAGATCATGTGTGTTTACCGGTTGCGGATCGAGTTTCACCAAGCCATTTTCCAGCCGCGACAACGATAAAATACGTTCAATAATGGTGCCGAGACGGTCAACATCACGACTCATTTGTGTGAGGTGCGGGTTGGCGTCTGGGTTTTCGTCATCTTGGCTAAGCATGAGCGCCACTTGCATGCGCGCTAAAGGTGAACGTAGCTCATGCGAGACGTCACTTAATAGGCGGCGTTGGGCATCACGGGATACTTTTAAGTCATGGGCCGCGGTTTCTAATGCACGTGCCAATTCACCTAACTCGTCGGTGCGCCGTGGTAGGCGCTTCAGATGGAGTTTGTCGGCGCCAGCAGCAATTTCACGGGTGGCACTAATTAAGCGCTTCAACGGCAATACCAACCAAATACCAAGCAGCACGGCAATTAATAACGAACCGAACAATAACACCATGGTTTGCGCTTGTTCGGCGCGCCGTGAGTTAACTTGCTGGTCTACTCGTTCGTCTTCACTAAGCGGGCGAATCAACAAAATACGCTGAGTATTCAGCACAAATGGCCCAACTAACATGCCATTGGGTAAACGCAGTTGCTCGGGCTGATCAGCATCGAGTTGACGCAGCAGTTCACGACGATGCGTATTGGCTAAGTTCGGCTCAAGCTGTAGCCGGTTCGGCCCCTCTTCCGGCGTGACCGCAGCAGCGACTCGATAATTACCCGCCAACAATCGGCCCGGTGTTAGTGACGAGAAAGTGACTTGGTCGCTGAGTAACGGCGACAGTGTTTCTTGAACTTCTTGCGGAAGCGGTTTCGCTGTTTCCGGTTGGGCGTACCAAATCGCTAACAAGAAACCGCTGCTGGCCACTGCGAAAAGCAGCGCCCAGAACAGCAGTAACAGTCGAAGTGTTAGTGAGTGGTACCAGCGAATTTGCATGGCGGCCTCACGCTAAATGAAGTAAGCGATATCCTCGGCCACGCACGGTTTGAATGCGCTCTGGATTATGGTCAATTTTCTTACGAATATTACTGATGTGTACGTCGAGGCTACGATCAAATGGTGCTAATTGACGACCAAGTGCCGCTACTGATAATTGGTCTTTACTCACCACTTGGCCCTTGCCCTGCACCAGTGCGCGTAGAATATCGAATTCGGTTGGCGTGAGCTCTAATAACTGCTCGTCACAACGCACTTCGTTTTGCAACGGATTTACATGGAAGCCGGCATATTCGAGTGGCTCTGGACGCACAGACGTGTTTGGCGTACGGCGCAATAATGCTTTGACGCGCGCAACTAACTCGCGTGGGTTGAACGGTTTTGGCAAATAATCATCAGCGCCGAGCTCAAGACCTTGTACGCGATCTTCATCATCGCCACGTGCAGTTAACATCAGCACCGGGGTGCTGCGCAGCTGCTGGCGTAACCGCTGCAATAATTGGAAGCCATCGATACCTGGCAACATTACATCAAGTAGAATCAAATCATAAGAACCGCTTAACGCGCGTTGCAAACCAATCTCACCGTCTGGGGCGAGCGTTAGCTGGTAGCCCTCTTTGGTAAGAATTTGTTCTAACATACTGCTTAATTCTGCGTCATCATCTACAAGTAATAACTTAGTCATGGGGATGTCGTCCTGCGTGTCTGTCTACAGCTTATAATTGGTGTTCTTAATTATGTAAAGATTCCACGCCACTTAATACCGTGTTTACGGAACTTTTACTGATAAGAGAAGCACCTACGCTGCTATTTTATTTCGTTGAGTTTGCGGGCAACCGTGTTGCGCCCCCAACCCAGTATCTCAGCGGCTTTTTGTTTGTGCCCCTCTGAGTGTTCTAAGGCAACATCAAGCGCTAAGCGTTCAATAGTTGGAAGCAGGTTATCTAAGATGTGGATATCTCCTGCTTCGCATCGATTTTTTAATTCAGTGCGTAACAGTGTATACCATTGAGCGGAATTTTCCTGCGGCATTTTGCCACTTTCTGAAAAAAAATCTTCAGGTAAATCATGTACATCGATAGTTTGACCTGGCGCCATGACGGTCAACCAACGACAGGTGTTTTCTAATTGTCGGACGTTTCCCGGCCATGGCGCTTGCTGCAATACTTGTTCGGCTGCGGGGGTTAAGCGTTTTGCTGAACCACCGAGCTCTTGTGCGGCGTTTTGCAAAAAATGTTGCGCCAATTGCGGAATATCTTCACGTCGTTCAGCCAAGCTTGGCAGTTGCAATCGAATCACATTCAGTCGGTGAAATAGGTCTTCACGAAACGCGCCTTCGCTTACCCGTTGCTCAAGGTTTTGATGGGTAGCAGCAATAATTCGCACATCCACTTTGACCGGCTGATACCCACCTACGGGATAGAACTGCCCTTCGGCCAATACCCTCAGTAAGCGCGTTTGTACCGCCAGTGGCATGTCACCAATTTCATCTAGGAATAACGTGCCGCCGTGCGCTTGTTCAAAGCGACCTTGGCGTTTTTGTGTGGCGCCTGTGAAAGCGCCTTTTTCGTGCCCGAATAATTCTGATTCAATCAGATCTGCGGGAATTGCCGCCATATTTAGGGCAATAAATGGTTTGTTGGCGCGCGGACTATGTTGATGCAAAGCGCGAGCAACCAACTCTTTACCGCTACCTGAGGCGCCGGTAATGAGCACGGTAACACTTGAGTGCGATAAGCGCCCAATGGCTCGAAAAACATCTTGCATGGCCGGCGCGTTACCGATGATTTCGCCTACGTCTGTTGTCGAATTTGCTTCATTGTTTTCGTCTTGGAACGCAGTTTCTCGCGTTAACGCTCGGCTCACGGTATGCACTACTTCATCTAAATCGAACGGCTTAGCGAGGTACTCAAAAGCCCCGCCTTGAAAGGCACTCACGGCAGAGTCAAGATCAGAGTGGGCTGTCATCACAATCACCGCCACCTGCGGATAGTCGGTCGATAGTTTACGCAGCACCTGTAAGCCATCGTCGCCGGGCATACGAATATCAGTTAGCAAAACTTTCGGGGTTGCTTGCTCAAGCGCTTCGTACAAACTTTTTGCATCGGCGAAGCTGGTGGTAGCAATACCAGCACGCGCAAGAGCTCGCTCGAGTACCCAACGAATGGAGCTATCATCATCTAATATCCATATGTCACTCACGGCGGCTTTCCTTGTAGCTGGTTGATTTCGGTTTGTCAGTTAACGGCGCGTCGACGCGGGTTTCAATATATGGCAAATACACGCTAAATTCCGTATGGCCCGGCTCAGAACTCACTTCAATTTTACCGGCGTGTTGGTGCACGAGATTTTGCGCAATGGATAAGCCCAAGCCAGTACCGCCGGCACGACCACTCACCATCGGGTAAAACAATGTATCACGCAGCGCCGCTGGAATTCCGGGCCCATTATCGTGCACCACGACCACAGCACATTGACGATAGCGCGTACCATGAATGGTCTGTTGATGAACAATGCGCGTGCGCACACAAATGGTCGGGTCAGGCGTATGACTTTCTTGCAACGCATCACATGCGTTCATGACCAGATTCAGTAGCACTTGTTCGAGTTGCTCAGATGCCATGGTGAGATCTGGTAAACTCGGATCATAATCTTTTACCCAGCGCACGTTTTGGCCAGCACCAAGACGAGCAACTTGCACAACATGTTCCAGCAACGCATGAATATTAGCTGGCTCGCGACTTTGAATTTGGTTTGAGCCGAGCATACGGTCTACCAAACTCGTTAAACGGTCAGCTTGGCGAATGATTAGATCGGTATATTCGCGTAGCGCCGGATCATCCAGTTCACCTGCCAATAGCTGGGCGGCGCCGCGCAAACCACCAAGTGGATTTTTAATTTCATGTGCCAAGCCACGCACCATGCTCTGCGCTGCTTGCAGTTGCTGCTGCTGGCGAGTCTCTTGGTTGATACGACGAATTTGGTCAATTTGACGTAGCTCAAGCAGAATGGTTAAACGCCCATCGGGCTGTCGTAACGGCTGTGCGATAAACTCAATGGTAATGCGCTGACCATCATGCAGTATCAGCGATACATCGCTATCAGAAACCGATTGCTCGTCTTGTAGTGCTTGTTGTACGACCGAGGGCTCGAGGCTGCTGAAATGAAAAAGACTAAAAAAAGGCTGGTGCTGAAAGCGCCGCAGGCTGCCATCCAAAATAGCTTCTGCAGCAGCGTTCATATAGTCGATGTGAAGTTGCTCATCCAGCAAAATAACCGCTGTGAGCAATTGATTTAAATGCGGTTGCACCACGGTGGTGCAATCGCTTATCGGCAATCTATCGCGCTCAGGCTCCGCCGCCATTTTGACCTGCACCTGAAATCGCCACACGTAGCACGTACACTACCAGCGTATCGGAGCGTGCAACTTGATCACCGTTCGCATTCACAATGCGCAGATAAATACGACGTTCACCACGTGCGACGTTCATTAGCGTCGCTTGATTGCTATCTGCACCTGACCACGACAATACACCGTCAACATATAGCTCGTAGTTGTAACCTTCTGGCAGCTTTTCCGGTTCCGATTGCCAGAACACATCAAACTGACCATTGTTGGCTCGAATTGGTGCTTGGTACTCTGGTGACGTAATCGTCACTGAGAATTCCGTTGGCACTTCTTCAACGCCAGTTGATTCTCCAGCCTGCTCGGTTGGAACCTGCGGCTGCTCAGATTGAGCAGCCACGGTTGGCTTCGCGAACTCGGTCACTGGCGCCGCATCCACCTCAACTTTCTCAGCCCCTTGAATAGGCTGATCGCTGTAGGTGACGGTACCATCTGCATTGCGTTTTTTATAAACCTGCGCCGTTGTCGGATCAACGTGCAGCGCCAAGCCAATCAAAAACGTTAACAGAATGGCTGCGAGTGCCAGTGGTTTCATCGTTCGCTGTTTCCTTAAATTAAACGCTGTAGTAAAGGTCAAACTCAATTGGATGCGTGGTCATTTTCAGCTTCATCACTTCGTGGTGACGCAACTTAATGTACGCATCAATCATGTCATCAGTAAATACACCGCCCGCAGTTAAGAACTCACGGTCTTTGTCTAACGCTTCTAGCGCCATCTCTAATGAGTGACATACCGTTGGAATTTCTTTCGCTTCTTCTGCTGGCAAGTCGTACAAGTCTTTATCCATGGCATCGCCAGGGTGAATCTTGTTTTTGATACCGTCAAGACCAGCCATCAACAATGCTGAGAAACACAAGTACGGGTTCGCCGCTGGGTCAGGGAAACGCACTTCAATACGACGCGCTTTCGCACTAGCAACCACAGGAATACGAATTGACGCTGAACGGTTACGCGCAGAGTACGCCAACATAACTGGTGCTTCATAACCAGGAACCAAACGCTTGTACGAGTTGGTAGTTGGGTTACAGAATGCGTTCAAGGCACGTGCGTGCTTGATAATACCGCCAATGTAGTAAAGCGCCATTTCGCTTAAGCCACCGTATTGGTCGCCTGCGAACAAGTTCTTGCCGTCTTTGCTAATGGACATGTGAACGTGCATACCAGAGCCGTTATCACCAACAATTGGCTTCGGCATGAAGGTTGCGGTCATACCATATGAGTGCGCCACGTTGTGCACCACATACTTATAAATTTGAATTTCGTCAGCTTTCTTCACCAAGGTGTTGAAGCGTGTGGCTACTTCGTTCTGACCAGCCGTCGCTACTTCGTGGTGATGCGCTTCAACGACCAAGCCCATGTCTTCCATCACGGTGCTCATGGTGCTACGAATGTCGTGCGCTGAATCAACTGGTGGTACTGGGAAGTAACCGCCTTTCACACCCGGACGGTGCGCCAAGTTACCTTCTTTGTATTCTTTACCTGAGTTCCACTTCGCTTCTTCCGCTTCGATTTTGTAGAAGCTACCGCTCATGTCAGTGTGGAAACGCACATCGTTAAACAAGAAGAACTCTGGCTCTGGACCAAAGAACGCCGTGTCACCAATACCCATGCTTTGCAAATACTCTTCCGCACGACGCGCAATTGAACGCGGGTCACGGTCATAACCTTGCATGGTGTCTGGCTCAAGAATGTCGCACACCACGTTCATGGTGACTTCGTCAGTGAACGGGTCAAGTACAATTGAGCTGCAATCAGGCATAAGCACCATGTCTGATTCGTTGATGCCTTTCCAGCCACCAATTGACGAACCATCAAACATCTTGCCTTCTTCGAAGAACTCTTCGTTGATTTGCGAAACCGGGATGGTCACATGCTGCTCTTTACCTTTGGTATCGGTAAAGCGTAAATCCACGAATTTGACATCGTGTTCTTCAATGTAAGCCATAACGTCTTGTGGTGTTGTCATGTGATCCTCCGCGATCGTGCATGTCTAGTTTCAGAATTGAGTATAGCAAGCATTGTTCGTTGTGCTTGCACCTTTGCACCAAATTAAAGCAAAAACGATGCCAAGATTTGAATTGGCTCACTTTTCAATAGGTTACCTTTGACTAGGTACGGTTGTGGTGCTGACTTCTGGCTGAATTTGCACCATTATAGTGCAAATTGATGCACCACGGAAGTGCAAGAAATTGGAAAGCGTTGTTCGTTATTGGTTATTCGTTATTCGAAAGAGCGAAGAGCGAAAGAAGAACTGCGTGGTTCGTGCTTCGTGCGCTACGCTGTTTGTTTAGGCTTTCGCTTTTCCGAATAACGAATAACGATTAACGATTAACGCTCTCGAGCAGTCCGGCGCCGCAGGAGCGACGCGTATAGGAGCGGAATGACTATCAGCGTTAACGCTGTCGAGACCGCAATACCAAAGATCAGGCTGACGGCCAGCCCGTTAAAGATGGGGTCATCGAGGATGAAGAATGCGCCCATCATGGCGGCGATTGCGGTCAGGGTGATTGGTTTGGCGCGCACGACGGCGGCTTCTATCACGGCGGTGTTGAGATCTTTGCCGGCGGCGACTTCTTCACGAATGAAGTCAACGAGCAAGATGGAGTTCCGCACAATGATGCCAGCCAGCGCAATCATGCCGATCATGGAGGTAGCGGTGAATTGCGCACCTAAGAGGGCATGGCCTGGCATAATACCAATCAGTGTGAGTGGTATTGGCGCCATAATGACTAGCGGAGTCATGTAGCTACCAAAATGACCTACAACAAGCACGTAAATCAGCAACAAACCGACCGCATAAGCGAGGCCCATATCACGGAAGGTTTCGTAGGTGATTTGCCATTCGCCGTCCCACTTCAGTGCGGTTTGATCCCAAATGTCGGGTTGTGCGATGTAGGTTTGTGGCAGATCGATGTCACCTGCGGCATCGAAGAGGCCATACAGTGGGCTATCGAGTTCGCCAGCCATATCCGCGGTCACATACACAACGGGGCGTAAGTCTTTGTGATACATCGGTTGCGCGTACGGGCGTTGCTCACGGTTAATGAGCTCAGCAATTGGAATTGCTTCGCCGGTGGTTTGACTGATAACCGTGAGGCTTTCGAGCTGTGCCAGTTGCCCTTGCCAATCGGCAGGGAGACGTAACTTCACTGGTACTGGTTGCGTTTGGTCAGGAATCGCCAAGTAGGTGACATTCATGCCACCAAGCGCCGTTTGTAGCACTTGCACCACTTGTGCCGCAGTAACGCCAAGTTGCGCGGCACGTTCACGATTTACTTCCCATACTTCTTCGGTGGCTTCAGCCACAAGCGTGCTGTCGATATCAACCACACCCTCGGTGGCACGTAACTGTGCGAGCACGTCACGAGCACCCAGTTCGCGTGCTGCGGCCGATGGGCCGTACACTTCGGCGACAATCGGGGCAAGCACTGGCGGACCAGGCGGCACTTCAACAATTTTCAACGATGCACCAACGGCTTCAGCAATTGGCGTGAGCATGGGTCGAATTGCTAAAGCAATTTCGTGGCTGGCACGGTCGCGCTCACCAAGTTCCGCGAGGGTGACTTGAATGTCACCCATGTTAGCGGCTTCGCGCAAATAATACTGACGCACAAGCCCATTAAAACCAATAGGCGAAGCGGTTCCGGCATAGATTTGAGTGGCAACCACTTCATCCACCTCATCCAGCTTCTGCGCCAATTGCATGAGTGTCGCGTTGGTCTCTTCTAGGCTGCTGCCTTCTGGCATATCCAGCACCAATTTAATTTCACTTTTATTATCAAACGGCAGCATTTTCATCACCACCGCTTGCACAACCGCAAGGCCCATCATGGCGACGATAAGAACAATCAACCCAAAGCCCATGAAATAGCGACGTTTCCGATGCGTCAGCAACGGCTGCATGATGCGCTCGAAGAAGTTATGTAGCTTGCTGCTATGTGCTTCGCCTTCATAGTGTTCGTCTTTGAGTAAGTGACGTGCCAACCACGGCGTGACCGTCAGGGCGATAATCAGCGACAGCAACATACCCAACGATGCGTTAATTGGGATTGGGCTCATGTACGGGCCCATCAAGCCACTCACAAACGCCATCGGTAGCAGGGCAGCAATAACGGTAAAGGTTGCCAAAATGGTTGGCCCACCAACTTCGTCAACTGCGGCCGGAATCGAGGTTTTCAGTGATTTGCCCAAACCTAAATGACGGTGAATATTCTCCACCACCACAATCGCGTCATCAACCAAAATACCGATGGAGAATATTAATGCGAACAACGACACGCGGTTTAGCGTAAAGCCCCATGCCCACGATGCAAACAAGGTCATCGCCAGTGTAAGCACCACGGCACTACCAACCACAACCGCTTCGCGTTTACCAAGCGTGAGTAGCACCAATGCCACCACCGAAATGGTTGCAAAGATGAGCTTTTGAATGAGCTTGGATGCTTTATCGTCAGCCGTTTGACCGTAATTTCGCGTGACATCGATGGCGAGTTCTGGCGGCAACCATTGCTGCTTCAACGTATCGAGGCGAGCTAGTACTTCCTGCGCCACCACCACCGCGTTTTCACCGGCTTTTTTAGTGACGGCAAGCGTCACCGCTGGCTGCGCTTCACCACTCGCTGGACGCGACCACACGTAACGGGATGGGACCACCGCGCTACCGCTGATTTCAGCCACTTGTTCAAGGCGAACGGGCTTGCCATCTACATTGGCAACGATTAGATTGCGCAAGGTGTTCACGCTGTCAATAAAGCTACTCGCTTGTACAGGAATTTGCTGACCTTGAGCCAAGCGGTAACCCGCTTGCGCGCTCTGATTCTGGCCTGCCAATGCTTGGCTCACCGCGTTAAAGTCTAGCCCGATGCGGCTCAGTGCGGTGTTGTCGAGGGTCACGTTAATCTGCTCTGGCTCAGCACCAATCACCTTCACTTCACGAACACCGCTAACGTTTTGCAGCGGCTCAACCAAAGTGTCAGCAACCGATTTCAGATCAAGCCCATCGGCGGTAATCGTTAGTCCAAGAATCGGAACATCATCGATGCCTCGGGCCTTCACCAACGGTTGTGAGAAATTCGGGTGGCGCACTTGCCAACTCGCGAGACTATCAAAAAGTTCGACGAGCGCTTTATCACGCGGTACGCCAACTTCAAATTGCACCGTCACCAAAGCTTGGCCGGGTTGTGATACGGAGTAAATGTGCTCAATACCCTGCATGCGTGCAAAGTGTTGCTCAAGCGGCGTTGCAAGTTGATTTTCAACCTGACTAACAGCAGCCCCAGGAAATGCCACCATGACATCGGCCATGGTTACGTCGATCTGTGGTTCTTCTTCACGCGGCGTTATCAACGCCGCCATGATGCCGAGAATCAGGCCAAAAATTGCCAGCAATGGCGTGAGCTGAGAGCGTTCACCCCATGCCGCAAATTTACCTGCGATACCAAGGGGTTTATTACTCATAGCTGATCACCTCGCCAGCCTTCAGACCACTCACAACTTCCACCAATCCGTCTTCACTTAAGCCCAAACGCACCGCGCGCCAGCTGTTGTCTTGCATGCGCACCATGGTGAGTTCACCTTGGTTATAGATAGCTGCAGTAGGCACTTGCACACCTTCATGTTCACCAACTTTTACCAACACTGGCTGCCATTGTCCCGGCATAAAGCTGCTGTCATGCGGCAATATGAGTCGCATGCGTACGGTGCTTGATTGACTGTGTACCGTAGGAAATACCTGTTGTGCGGTTGGCTCAAGGCCATTTACGCGTGCCCATTGATATGTGGTAGCCGGCTGGGCATAGCGAGCAGGCAGGTCGACATGCAAACGCAGTTCAGTCGGATCAAAGCCTGACAATAATGGTGTGCCCGGTTGCACTAATTCACCTGGCTCCACCAAGCGTTCGCTGACAATACCGCCATAAGGTGCCTTCACTTCAGTGTAACTGAGTTGTTCTTCGGCGCGCTCCACCGCTGCTTCTGCGGAACGTAGTTGAGCTTTGGCATTATCGAGGCGAGCTTTGGCGCGGTCCCGCTCGGCGGCTGGCAACAACTCACGTTCAACCAAGCTGGTTACCCGATCAAACTCTTGTTGTTCGGCAACCAGTGTTGCTTTTGCGGCAGCCACTTGCGCTTGCGCTTGGGTTAGCATTTGATACTGCTCAACTGAGGTAATTGTCACAAGCGTTGCGCCAGCTGGCACATTGTCACCCACATCGACCACTACTTTTTCAACACGACCAGACACTTGCGCTGATACAGTGGCGCTATTGGTTGACTCCACCAAACCTTGCAAGCGCAAGTATTCAGAAATGGTTGTTGGTTGAACTTGATACTCAGCTGCGACAGCGGACGTCGCGGCACTGGCAACAAAAAGGGCGATTGCCCAAGCACGCAATGACATATTCATCTCCTTGCCGAATTTTGCTCAGTTGAATTTCGTAATTCACTAAAGTATAGAGCAAAAATCGGCAAGTGTGGATGATTTATTTCGTGTTTTTCTAAAATACGAAATTAAATACCGAAATCATCGTAGCGTACCTGCTCAGGTGGTACTCCAATTTCGTCGAGCATCGCTCGGGTTGCTGCCAACATAGCTGGTGGTCCGCACACATAAACATCTAAATATTGCGTGTCTTGCGTTTGCAACCAGGTTTTCGCAATGTCATGAACATAGCCACTCAACCCACGCCATGTGGCATCGTGCTCTGAAATAACAGGGTGATATTGCAAACGCTGCTGTTCTTGTAGTGCCATGAACTCATCGACGTAGCATAGCTCCGATTGATTTCGAGCCCCGTAGAAGAACTGAATTGGCGCCTGTATTTCGGCCTCTTCCAATGCTTCTTGAATGAGCGCACGTAATGGCGCAATACCTGCTCCGCCGCCAATAAACACTTGTTGACGTTCGCCTCGAGCGGCGGTATTGAGCAGAAAGTCACCCATCGGACCCACAGCGTTTATGGTTTCACCAACTTGCATTCCACACAGATACGTTGAACCGACGCCCGGCTGGCATGACGTATCTGGAGCAGGCATTTTACGAACGGTAAAGGTAAGTTCAGGTTGCCCTGGCGCCGTTGCGAACGAATAGTTGCGATGCAAAATAACAGTACCTCGGCTCGCTTCACACGGAATTAGGAACTGCATAAACTGCCCCGCTTGATAGCTAAATGTCGAGGCATTTTTCGGCAGGAACGTTAATTCATGAATACTCGGGGTCAACACTCGGTTATGTACCAGTTTGAGTGTCAGTGTGCGCGTATCTGTTTGTAAAAGATCGGCGTTGTTGTCTTTGCATACTCTGTGCTGGCAACTTAAACGTAACCCCTCACGAAGTTCAGATTCAGATAACATCACTCTGTCACTTTCGGTCGCAGATGGTGCTGTTCCCTTAAAGCGCACTTTGCAAAGTCCGCATGTTCCGCCGCCACCGCAGGCACTCGCTATCGGCTTCTGCTGTGCTTGAAAGAACTCTAGGTAGGTCTGTTTGCGGCGAGGGTTCATGTCACCGCGTACCACATTACGCCCGAGCAAAATGAGTCCTGATAAGGTAAACCACAGTGTCAGCACACCCGCACTGACAATCAGTAAATGGTTAAAGTTACGCTCACCGCTATAGTCCATGAAGTGCAGTTTGAACGCCCAATCAGCCCATAACCACGGTGTGTTTCGATGCTCAACCACAGCACCGGATGCGGCATCGATGTAAATTCGAGTATTCAAATCATCGCGAATGTCGACACGATAGCCAGGCTTAAGCCAGCCGTTTACTTCATTGCTACCGGCTGTTAGCCATGTGATTTCGGCAATGTCACCGGGGCCTGAATAACTTGCCAGAGCCAAGTTCGCTGCCATCATTTCAGTTGTTGACCAAGGCTTTCCAGTCGATGCATCAAGATAACTGACACCTTTAGCATGCTCGACAACGTATTGTGGCGTGCCAGCCACTGTTCGTAACTGAACATCGCGAATACCAGCAAATTGATTTGATAACTGCGGCCAGTCAAGCGCCTGCGATGATTGCATTGGCGTATGATTGTGAGTCATTTTGTAATAATGGTGGCCCGACATTGCATGATGGCCTGCTATCGAGAAGTAAAAGCCACTGATTATCCACAAGAGAACTTGAATGATGATGATTAAACTGGTCCAGCGGTGTAGCCACTGCAAAAAGCGCATCATAGCGACCCCCCGGTATTAATTTTTGGATTTGGTTTCGTTTTACGAAGGGTATAGACCAACAGCACTGCGCCAGTAATTAGGAAAATGAAATTGGCAATAATAAAGCCTCGTAGCAACCAACTTTCAATATCAACGCGCTCTTCATAATCCATAATGTGCAACATCCACATAATGTCGAAGCCACGCCAGAATGTATGCCGTTTCGTGACGAGTTCGCCCGTTATTGGTGAAAAGTAAAGGCTGGTGCTTCCAAAATCATCAAAATCGACTCGCCATACGGGCAAGTGTACGGGGTTTAATTCTGTTGGCGGGTTGTCAGCTAACCAATCAATACGACTTGCCGGCTGCTCACCTAAAGCATATTTCTTTTCAGCAATAGCCTTTATTGCAGCTTGATCAAGACGAATCGATTCTAGGCTTTTGGCATCAATGAGCTCAACACTACCGTGATGACTGACGTGATAAACTGGGTGCCATTGATTATTGAGCCACAACGAGGTCAATTTGATGTCGGATGCCTCAGGATATTCGCTCAATACGTGACTAAACGAGGCAACAGATTGCGTATCCTGAATAACGGCATCATGTTGTTTAACCAAATGATCACCGTGAATAAATGGCAATTTGAAAAATACCATGTAAGCACCACTGATACTCCAAACCACCATTTGCAAACCAACGATTAGCGCCAGCCATCGGTGCCACACGCGCCAACGACTACTGGCAATTGTTACCGACATAAAACTCTCCAAAAAGTTTTAAAAAAGCGAGAGGATCTTTCGACCCCCTCGCAATTCAACGTCCAGGGTTAGAACGTGTAACGCATTTTAATAAATAACTGACGCCCTAAAAGGTTATACGTCATGGTATCGGTGTTGGCATCCGTCCAGCTTTGAATAAATGGCGGTTGTTTATCAAACACGTTGTTAATACCACCAACTAAGCTCATGTTTGAGTTCACATAATAGGTGCCCTGCACATTATGGTAGAACACGCTTGGCGCATGATCTCCAATGTCACCTGGCGCCGCATTAATATCGTCAGCGCCACCAATGTATTGAACGCTCCAGTGCGCCTGCCAGTCATCGCGATCAACTGTAACCGATGCATTTGAACGCCAGTTCGTGTAGCTACCGCTGCCTCCAGTGATTTTTCCGGCATAGGCAATTGGTGTACCACCGGCGAACGGCGTCACAGTATATTCATCGAGGTAACTGACTGTCCAATTCATCGTGGTTGCAAAACCAGATAAGTCAGTTTTATAGAATACTGCAGCATCGATACCCGACACTTCTTCTGTTGCCGCGTTAGTCGGTTGCGCCGATAGAAAATCAATTTCACCCGTTAAGCTATCGCGCGTAAATTGACTATCGTTACAGAACGGATGGGATAGATTTTCCGAGTTGTAGCAAACCGATAATTTGGTTGAGCCCGGAATACGCTGAATCGCATTCTCGATATCGATTTTATAATAATCGATGGTGAACTGTAAGTTTTCTGCGAACCAAGCATCCCAAACTGCGCCAGCTGTAAATGTTTTCGCGTCTTCAGGTTCAAGATTAGGGTTACCGCCAACAGTCGTCAGAATTGTTGAACCAAGTTGCGTATAACCTGCCGGTACACCATCTGCTTGACAGTTTGCCGCAACTGTTGGATTTTTGCCTGGCTGATCCCAACCATCACAAGGATCGGTCGTGGTTAAATTCCCTTCGGCTACGCCACCAAACAATTCAGGAATATTCGGTACACGAAACGCCGTTGAATTGGTTGCTCGAAGTTTGAGGGCATCATTAATCTGCCAATGTAAACTGGCTTTATAGTTGCCGTCGCTGCCAAACGTATCATAGTCGCTGTAGCGATAGGCAAGTTCTAAATTTACGCTTTGTGCAAACGGAACATCATTCAGTAGTGGCAAGGCTGTTTCTACGTATACTTCATCAACACTATAGCTACCGCTAATAGGGTCTGCTTGGTTGGTATTCATCACACCAGCTACAACTGCCGAATCTGGATTCCGCCAGCCTTTTTCTTGACGATGCTCGATCCCGAAAGCGACCGGAACATAACCTGATGGTAGTTCAAATAAATCACCAGTAATATTTGCTGTGATTGAACGCTGCTCGTTACCGCCTTCGGAGTCAATCCGGAACATAATGTAGTCAATCGCATCTTGACCGAAGCCACCGAAGCCAAGCAAATCGACGCATGGCACGCCAGATTGTCCGCATTGTTCTGGGTCAATTGCTCTACCTAAACGTTCCATATTCGCAATATTGGTCGCGCCATCAATACCTGATGTACGCCCGAAGTTGTAAGCGACTTCCCAGTTCCAGTTGGCATCAATCGTACCGTTCAAGCCCCCAACGAATCGCCAAGTATTGACGTCTTGGAAGAAATCTCGAGTTCCGGCTTCGAGCAAGCGACGACGATCGAGTTGAATCGCCTCGCCGGTGGGGTTATCTGGATGATCTGCAGCATATTCAATACCGCCAACAGTTCCCGAAGTGGCAATTTGATCCGACCGACGATTGTTATAAAGAACTTCAACGAACGCATAAGTGTCACCAACCAATCGATAGTCTGCAAAGGTTGAGAAGTTCCAGTTAGTAATTGGGTTCACAGAATTTAGCTGTGAGAAGAAATCAAAGTTATGCTTGGCCGGATCATATGGTTCGTAGAAATCACTATCACCGCCGGGTTCTTGATTAAAGTTAATTCGACTTCCCGCATCTGGTCCCGTGAGGATTGTTGCACGGCCGCCGATGGTACTTGAGCTGCCGAAACATCCTAGCTCGCCCGGAGCTACCTCAGCTAATGCGCAACCTGCTTGATCTTGCATGTTATAAGCATCGCTTGATCGATATCCGACGGTACCAACAATTCGAGCTCGGTCATTACTTGCGCCAAATACCGTGTTGATAGCTCGTTCTTGAGCATCGCCACTATCCGTTGCGCCAAAACGTGCTTCGATAGAAAAACCTTCATAACTCTTGCGGGTAATAATATTCACAACACCAGCAACAGCGTCAGCCCCGTAAATTGCTGATGCACCATCTTTAAGCACTTCGATGCGTTCAATCATCTCAACCGGAATCATATTCAGGTCAACGCTGCTATTGGCACCGGTACCGCCATTCACCACGCGGCGGCCATTGAGAAGCACAAGTGTACGGTTAATACCTAAACCACGCAGGTTAACTTGTGCAGTGCCCCAGCCATTACTGGTCCAGTAGGCATTGCTTTGTCCACCAGCAGCGCCGGCGGAAGCCGACATTCGTTGTAAAATAACTTCTAACGAATTCACACCGGAATTTTCAAGATCTTCTGCGGTAAAAACTTGGATAGGTGCGGCACTCTCGGCTTCAGTACGCTGCAACCGTGAACCAGTGACGGTGACACGTTCAACTTTTTCCTCATCAATTTGAGCCTGTTGTTGCGTATCTTGAGCCATTGTTTGTACGGGTAATACTAACGCTGTTAGTGCGGTCGCTACGCCCGATAAAGCGAATTTAGTCATGACATCCCCCTGAATATTTTTTCATTTTTATATATCTTGCTGGTTATTTAGCAACTCGACCGCCCAACTGAGTTGTCTATACATCTACAACATAGCGAGTTTTAAAGCTCTGTAAAGTTAAAAGTTAAACAAGTTGTCTACTTTTAAGGCTTATACGCCGGTTGTATAGTCAACTTAACTTGCCCTTCATTACAGTTTAACTTCTTATTTTTTGCGAAAATACCGCAAAAATGAAAGGGTATAAAAAAAAAGTTGTCGAACTACCTCTCAGGGATTTGTGAATATAAAGTCATATATATGAATAGTTATTCACGTTAACGTTAGCGTTAATGTGTGTTTCCCCAACCGAAAATCGTCACGTTGTTATTGTTATGTCAACCACTCTTTGCGAAAATCCAGCATCGTATTCAACATTGTGAGCCTCATGTTCTTATTAATTCTGTTTGCGTTTGTTGCAGTTGGTGTCTCATTTATATGCTCTATTCTTGAAGCCGCCTTGCTATCGATTACTCCAAGCTACGTGGCTCAGTTAAAAGAAAAGCGCCCAAAACTACACGCCAAACTACAAAACTTAAAAACCAATATTGACCGTCCGTTAGCGGCTATTTTGACGCTAAATACCGTGGCACATACTGCTGGTGCAGCCGGCGTTGGTGCCCAAGTTGGCGTGGTATTTGGCGATGGCTATTTAGCGGTTGCCTCAGCGGTCATGACTGTTCTTATATTGGTGCTTTCTGAGATTCTGCCAAAAACGATTGGGGCAAAGTTTTGGCGCCAGTTGGCACCCATGCTACCGGGTATTTTGAACTTTTTGATTATGATTTTGCGCCCGTTCATTTGGATGTCTGATCAAATCACCAAGCGTATTGGCGGCGAAGAGCACGTAGATGTGCGTTCGGAAATTAAAGCACTAGCTACCTTAGGTCATGAACAAAAGTTGATTGATGCTGATGAACGCCGCGTGATTGGCAATATGCTTGATTTGCACACCATTCGCGTTCGTGACGTAATGACACCTCGCACCGTATGTGAATCAGTGCGCCCCGATGAAACCATTAGCGAATTTCTATATCGCGCAAAAACGCTACCGTATTCGCGTTTCCCAGTAATTGATGCCGATGAAGTGCCGCATGGCATTATTCTGCGCAACGAAGCGTTAGAAGCAGATACCGATAAGACGATTAATCAGCTAGCTCGCGACGTTGATATTGTTGCGGAGTCTGTCAACGTTGAGCAGGTTATGCGCATGCTATTAGACAAGCGTCAGCACATGGCATTGGTATTTGATGAGCATGGCACTTGGATGGGTGTCGTCACGCTTGAAGATATTATTGAAACCATTCTCGGTCAGCCAATTATGGATGAAACAGATACCGTTCCAAGCCTCCGCCGCTACGCTCAACAGCGCTGGGACAAACGCCTTAAGCAATCTGACACCGACAACAGTGATACTACCAACGAAAAACACTAGCTTGTCTAAGCGCGCAAGCGTATAATACGCCGCTATTTTAACCAATGGCGGCTCATACCGTCTCCTCGCGTTTTTTACAGGCTTTATCAATGACAATTCAAGCGACTGAACTTTCCAAGCTGCGTAATATTGCAATTATTGCGCACGTTGACCATGGCAAAACAACCTTGGTTGATAAACTTCTACAGCAATCGGGCACTCTAGAGAGCCGCGGTGGCGTAGAAGAACGCATCATGGACTCCAACGATCTTGAGAAAGAACGTGGCATCACCATTTTGGCGAAGAACACTGCGGTAAATTACAAAGACTACCGTATTAACATTCTGGACACGCCAGGACACGCCGATTTCGGTGGTGAAGTAGAGCGCGTATTGTCGATGGCCGACTCGGTATTATTGGTTGTTGACGCGGTTGACGGCCCAATGCCACAAACGCGTTTCGTAACGCAAAAAGCATTCGCGCACGGCTTGAAGCCAATTGTGGTTATCAACAAAATTGACCGCCCAGGCGCACGTCCTGATTGGGTTATGGACCAAGTATTCGATTTGTTCGATAACTTAGGTGCTACCGACGAGCAATTAGATTTCCCAGTGGTTTACGCATCAGCGTTGAACGGTTGGGCAACGTTAGATTACAACGAGCAAACCGACAACATGACAGCGTTGTTCGAGACGATTCTAGAGAAAGTATCGCCACCTAATGCCGATCGTGACGGTGCGTTACAAATGCAAATCTCGCAGCTTGATTACTCAAGCTACGTAGGCATTATCGGTATCGGCCGTATCAAGCGTGGTACGTTGAAATTAAACCAGCAGGTGACCATTGTTGGCGCTGATGGCACCAAGCGTAACGGCAAAGTAGGTCAAATTTTTGGCTACTTGGGTCTTGATCGTATTGAAACTGACCAAGCAAGCGCTGGCGATATCGTTGCCGTAACTGGTTTGGGCGAGTTGAAGATTTCTGACACCGTCTGTGCGGCAGGTACCGTTGAAGCGTTACCAGCACTGACCGTTGATGAGCCAACAGTAACCATGACTTTCCAGGTCAACACCTCACCGTTTGCCGGTAAAGAAGGTAAATTTGTGACTTCACGTCAAATTCTTGAGCGTTTACAGCAAGAATTGAAGCACAACGTTGCATTGCGTGTTCAAGAAACCGACAACCCAGATCGTTTCCGTGTTTCTGGTCGCGGTGAATTGCACTTAGGCGTATTGATTGAAAACATGCGTCGTGAAGGTTTCGAATTAGCGGTATCACGCCCTGAAGTTATCATGCGTGAAGTGAACGGTGTGAAAGAAGAGCCGTTTGAAAACTTAACCGTCGATATCGAAGAGCAACACCAAGGCTCAGTGATGGAAAAACTCGGCTTACGTAAAGCTGAAATGACCAACATGACCCCTGATGGTAAAGGCCGTGTTCGTATCGACTTTATTGTACCGAGCCGCGGCTTAATTGGTTTCCAAACTGAGTTCATGACGTTATCGTCAGGTACTGGTTTGATGTACCACAGCTTTGATCATTACGGCCCGTTCAAAGGCGGTAACATTGGTCAGCGTAACAACGGTGTACTCATCTCAAATGCGCAAGGTAAAGCTTTAGCCTACGCCTTGTTTAACTTGCAAGAGCGCGGTCGTTTGATGATTGGTCACGCAGAAGAAGTATACGAAGGTATGGTGATTGGTATTCACAGCCGTTCAAACGACCTCACCGTCAACTGTTTGAAAGGTAAGCAGCTAACCAACATCCGTGCCGCAGGTACTGATGACGCGTTGTTGTTAACCCCACCAATTCGTATGTCGCTTGAGCAAGCACTTGAATTTATCGATGACGACGAGCTGGTAGAAATTACGCCAAAATCAATTCGTATTCGTAAGCGTATGCTGACCGAAAACGAGCGTAAACGTGCTAGCCGTAGCAAAGACGACTAAGCTATCGTTTACCAATAAAAAAAGGGCGCCTCGTTGGCGCCCTTTTTGTTTTTAATTCGCTTTTACTACGTCATGTTTGGGTGCGGCAGCACAAAATAGAACACTGAGAAGAAGTGAAGTACGCTGCCGGCGAGCACGAATACGTGCCAAATGGCGTGATGAAAGCGCAGCGATTTCCACACGTAGAAAATGACGCCGAAGGTATAGGCAAGGCCGCCAGCTAACAGTAACCACAAACCGCCGGCTTCAACGGTTTCAAGCATCGGTTGAATCACCACTAGAGCCATCCAGCCTAAGCCAAGATAGAGAGAGAGCGACAACCACTTCTTTCGCTCTTTCATGGCAACTTCCATGATCACGCCAATCAGTGCAATACTCCACACCACCGCTAACAGCGTCCATCCCCACGCACCACGCAAATTAACCAGTGCAAATGGTGTGTAAGTACCGGCAATTAGCACATAAATAGCAGCGTGATCCATCTGTTGAAAGAAAGCTTTGATACGTGGCCACGGAAACGCATGATAGAGTGTTGACGCGAGGTAGAGTAAAATTAAGCTCGCGCCGTAAATGCCGGCGCTCACCACATGAAAGGTATCACCGTAAGATACTGCCCAAACCAACATAAACACCAACCCGACTATAGCGGCAATGGCCCCAACGCCATGCGTCAGTGCATGGGCTATTTCTTCAGCCAAACTGTAGGGTTTATGTTTACTCACGACGTTTACCTTTTGGTTAAATTATTCGCCACGTTCAGGGGTATAGTGGCCTTTGCTGATATTTTCAATGGCCTTCATAAAGTTTTCGAACTGCCGTTCATTTTCGTAATCCAAATGATACTTATTATGGAATTCGAGGCGCATGTTGACACCTTGGCCTTCCAAGAACACGGTATAGCCATCAAAATCGGTATAAGCCGTTATACCTTCGAGCGTTCTTCGCCCTTCGTCATCTGGTTTGCCATATTCAATAATGGTTTCAAACGCGTCGAGTACGAGGCGTTGGTCAATATCATTTTTCATGGTCGACCTCCAACAAAATTAAGTGTCATGAACAGCATAGCATCGTTTTATGACCAGTTTATTGATCTTTTTACATACATACATGCATGTTTGATTAAATTCGCTTATAATGTCACCACTACTACGCAAAGAGGTGAGATGTGGTTCGTCGTACCAAAGAAGATGCATTAACAACTCGGGCTGAATTACTTGATGCCGCTGAACGTTTGTTTAGCGAAAAAGGGGTTTCAAATACGTCGATGAACCAAGTGGCCGAGGCTGCTGGGGTGACTCGAGGCGCGATTTATCATCATTTTCAGAACAAGCTCGATTTGATTGATGCTTTGATGGAACGCGTGCGTCTTCCGGTTGACGAAATGCGAGATGAATTGGCACAAACCTATCAAGGTGACCCGGTATCACTGTTACGTGCGCGTTGCTTCCACATTATCGGTCAAGTGCAAGATGATCCGCACACGCAAGCCCTAGTGAATATTCTGCTACATAAATGCGAATATGTAGATGATGCCTTGCCTATTCACTTGCGTCATTTAGGTGGTCGTAATGCTTGTATCACTGAATGCGTGGTGCTGGCTGATAAAGCCAAAGAACAGGGCCTGATTGACGAGAAATATGACTCGAAAGCTGCAGTAATGGGTTTATTTAGCCTGGTAGATGGGTTGATGTATAACTGGCTGCTGGATAAAAGTTACTTTGATTTATCGCAAACAGCCAGTCAGGCCATTGATACTTATCTTGCCGGCTTAAAACCGCGCGGCACATAAGCTTCAGCTGTTAATCGCCCTGCTTTAAAAATCCTTTGATTTGTTCAGCATCGAAGTTTGCGATAGTTTCATCGCTTGCTTGCGGGCAACTTAAAAACATCGGCGCTACATAACTTTTTATGGCGGCCATGATCACCATCAAATGCGTCATGGAACGCAAGGCGCCAATACGTCCCGGCGATGCACCCGCCAATAATACGTTCTTACCCGCCCAAGGGTTTTGCTCAAGCCGCGTTGTCCAATCAATCGCATTCTTCAGAAGCGGCGGCACCGAACTGTTGTACTCGGGCGTGACAATGACAATTTTAGTGGCATCAGAAATTGCAGTGGCTAATTTTTGAATGTTGGATGGCACACCGTTCTCATCTTCGTAATCACCGTTATAAATTGGTGCATCAAGCTCTGCTGCTGGATAAACATAGCAAGCGCGCCCATCTTGCTCTGCAACTTCAGCAATACGCTTCTGCAACTTACCATTGAGTGATTCCTTACGACTGCTCCCAGCTAGAATCAATAAACTCATTACGATCCCTCCTGCATGGCTTCAATAAAGGCATTCGATTCTTGAATGGCGGTTTCCATTTCACGAATAAGAACGTCGACATCAGTACGCAAGCTACGGTATTCACCGCGTATGGCATCAACGGCCTTGGCGTTTAAGTTATGCTTTAAATACAGCACGTTATCTTGCAGTTTTTCAAGTACTGGCTCCATGGTGTCGGCTGCTCGTTCCATGCTTTGTAACAAGCTCGTATAGCGACGCTCAGTTTCCCGAAGTGATCGCTCACTTTCGCGGCGCATTGAATCGTTACTGTACATACCAAGTTCTTCTTGCCATTCATCAAAGAGCGCTTGAGCAACATCATCGATGGCTTCAATACGCTCATAAACGCGCTCGGCAGCAGCTTTACTACTCTCATAATCGTCGTTTAGTGCATTATAACGGGCTTCTAATTCACCACCGTCAAACTGCAATAACTCATCAAGGCGCTGCAACGCAGATTTAAATTCTTCCTGCGCATCCGATTGCGCATCGCGCGCTTCATCAACGCGATCGACCAGAATGTCACGTTTGTGAATGCCGACTTTTTCCATAGCGCCGTAGTATGCGCTTTGGCAACCTGCCAAAACCATAAGGGCGAACACAATTCCTATCCAATTCATCAAGTAACGCATAACCACTCCTTAGTTGGTTGTTGTGCGGTCAGTATAGCTTAATACGGTAATGGCGAACCATCCCAATGCCAAAAACCGCCTGAATCTTCAGCAGTTAACTGATTGATAACGGTAGCGATACGTTCCGCCGATTGCGCTGGTGTGTAGAGCTTGTCGGCTGGCAAACGTTGCTGAAACGGTTGCGAGAGCTCGGTATCAGTGGTGCCCGGATGTATTGCCGCTAGGCATAACTGTTTATGCGTGCGCTTGAGTTCAACCGAAGCCGTTTTAAGTAACATGTTAAGTGCCGATTTACTCGCGCGATAGCTATACCAACCACCCAAATAGTTATCAGTAATACTGCCGACTTTGGCACTCAACTGCGCCCATACACATGGGTTCTTTTTTGGTAACAGAGGTAATAACTGTTGCAATAGAAGTATTGGGAGCACGGCATTCACATAATACGTCTGCTGAAGTTGATGCCAATTCACATCGGCTAGGCGCTTTTCCGGCATAAAGTCATCGTTATGCAAAATACCTAACGTGCTTATCACAATGTCGGGCTGCTTTATTTGTGAAACGATACGCTGAAGGCTTGCTTCCGTGTAATCAGTTACTTGCAACCAGTGCCCCGGTAATTTCGACACCTGCTGACGGCTTAACGCTTGTACACTCGCACCCTGCTCATGGTAATACTGCACCAACGCTTGGCCGATACCACCACCGGCACCAATGATTAATACCTGCATAAAATCCACTCCTCACGAAATCATCAATTTGTCGCTGTCATTGGCGATTCGCCACGAACAAGGTATGTTATTTACGTGAGCAGCACGGTTTGGGATTATAGTCATGCCAAAAGTTGCTGTAGAAGCGAATGCAAACGAGATTGCAGAAGAGAATGCAGAAGAGAATGGAATGAGCAAAACGACACCGGAACAAACAGGTTTAGAACAATGGCAGGAACGTGGTCGCAAGGCCTGGCGATTCTTGAAATACTTTGGCAAGCGCTGTCTGGATGACCGCGTGACCATTGTTGCTGGCCATTTAACCTTTGTGAGCATGCTCGCGTTAGTACCATTGCTTGTGGTGATGTTCTCGGTGTTCTCGGCTTTCCCGATGTTCGAGCAATTAAAAGAAGAGCTCGAAAAATTATTGTTTGCGAATTTATTGCCGACGTCTGGCGAAGTGATCAGCGAGTATTTGAATCAGTTTGTGAGCAATGTTTCGAAAATGACCACGGTTGGGGTGATCTTCGTTATCGTGGTTGCGGTGAACTTAATTAGTACCATTGATGGCACCATGAACCGTATTTGGCGCAATCACAAACGCCGCCGCATGGTAGTAGCTCTAGCAGTGTACTGGATGATCCTAACGCTCGGCCCTATTTTGATGGGTTCTGGTATGGCAGTAACCTCCTATTTGATATCGCTCACAGCTGCTGCTGAAGTGTATGTGTCGGGCGTGCGCACCACATTGTTGAGTATTGTGCCGGTTGTGACCTCTTTAGTGGCCTTTATGCTGTTGTACATCATGATGCCAAACCGTATAGTGCGCGCCCGACACGCATTTTGGGGCGCGTTACTGGCGGCTATTTTATTTGAGCTCAGTAAAAGTGGCTTTGCGGCATACATTACTGCGTTTCCGAGTTACCAAGCTATTTACGGCGCGTTGGCGGCAATTCCGATACTGCTGCTGTGGATATTTGTGTCGTGGAATATTGTGTTGGTGGGCGCTGAGCTTACGGCGAGCATTGAAGAGTTTTTTCAACCACCAAAAACTGAATCAGACGTCACCACTGAAGGAACGGAATGAAAGCATTAATTCAGCGCGTGAGCGAGGCTTCGGTCACGGTTGCGGGCGAACGTATTGGCGCCATCGAACAAGGTTTATTAGTGTTGCTGGGTATCGATAAAACCGACACGCTTGATGATGTTAGCAAGCTTGCAGCCAAAGTGGCTGGTTATCGTATATTTTCAGATGCAGACGATAAAATGAATTTAAGTGTGCAGGATATTCAAGGCGGCGTGCTGGTGGTTTCGCAATTTACCTTAGCCGCAGATACCCAATCGGGTCGACGCCCAAGTTTCTCGTCAGCAGCACCACCGAGCGAGGCTGAACCACTGTATTTGGCGTTTGTGAATGCCCTCAATCAGCTCGGCATTCAAACGGCGACAGGTGAATTTGGCGCCGATATGAAAGTGGCACTGGTCAATGATGGACCAATCACCTTCATGCTGCACTCTAACAACAAGGGTTAATTATGTACCGTGTTATCGCTCCGGAAACACCGGAACAATTCGCCACTTATTACGATTTGCGTTGGCGCGTGTTGCGCGAACCGTTTCAACGGCCACGTGGTTCAGAGCAAGATGAGTATGATCAAGTCGGTTATCACCGCATGGTGGTGAACAGCGCGGGTCAAGCAGTGGCGGTTGGTCGTTTGCATTTTAATAGCCCGGACGAAGGGCAAATTCGCTTTATGGCATCAGCCCCAGAGCATCGCGGCGAAGGTCATGGTGTTGCGATTGTTTATGAGCTTGAGAAAGTTGCACGAGCTGAGGGCGCTAAACATATCGTCATTAACTCGCGCGACAACACGCTAGGCTTCTACATTAAATGCGGCTACGAAGTAGTAGAAGAAGGCGATACCGTAAAAAATCCGCAAGCGGAACATCAACTCCGTAAAACGCTAACTGAATTCAACCGCATTATTTACCGCCCTGATTGGTGCCAAAAACTCGAGACAACTTGGCATAGCGAAATTCCGATTTCGGAAACCATGGGCATTCGTATTACCCAATATACCGGGCGTGAGTTTGAGACCACGGCCACTTTGTCACGTAATATTAATGTGCACGGCACCATGTTTGCCGGCAGTATTTATTCGTTGGCAACCTTGACGTGCTGGGGGTTGTTGCATTTACAATTGCGCGAACGACAGCTGCACGGCGCAGTAGTGTTAGCGGATGGCCAAATACACTACCACAAACCAGTGAGCCGAGAGCCACGTGCCATTGCACGCTTATCAGCGATGACTGGTGATTTATCAGCGTTGACGCTTGGTAAAAATGCACGGGCTACATTAAAGTCACAGGTATTTGATGGCGATAAACCCGTCGCTGAATTTACGGGTCAGTTTGTCGTGCTAGCTAATAACGAAAAATAAGAAGGACGTTAACATGAGTGATAATTTATCCGCCCAGCAGTTGTTACGTATTCGGAGTAAGCTTGAAGCCGTGGTAAACGAGCAACCAGGAACGCGTCAAGCGCTTAGTGCTGATGCTGCCCTGCAACGCATGCGCAGTGGCGAGTATGGCTATTGTGTTGAGTGTGGCGAGGAAATTTCGGCGGCACGTTTAGCAGCAAAGCCTGACGTCGCTTTGTGTGTCGACTGCCAGGCTCTCAAAGATGAAGAAGAGGACGCTTAAGCGTCCTCGAGTACTGCCCCTTCCTGCACTAAGTTGTGCAATTTACCTTGTTCAATTAACGCCGCAATTGCGGCGATATCTGGCGCAAAATAACGGTCTTGATCATAAAAGCTCACTTGTGCACGTACCCGTGCGTGGGCTTCCTCTACTGCCGCTGCGGCTTTGAGTGGACGACGGAAGTCTAAACCTTGCGCTGCTTCCAATAGTTCAATGGCGACAATGTCACGAATGTTGCGCGCAATGTCGGTTAAACGACGCGCCGCAAACGTTGCCATTGATACATGGTCTTCCTGGTTTGCCGAGGTTGGCAAGCTATCAACGGATGCTGGGTGAGCCAGTGTTTTATTTTCCGACGCCAATGCAGCAGCGGTGACCTGCGCCAGCATAAACCCAGAGTTGACGCCACCGTCGTTCACCAAAAATGGCGGTAAGTTACTCAGATGGTGGTCAATCAATAACGCGCTACGACGCTCTGACAGCGCACCAATTTCGCTCGCGGCAATCGCGAGAATATCGGCAGCCATAGCAACTGGTTCAGCATGGAAGTTACCACCTGAAATAATGTCGCCGTTGTCACTAAACACCAGTGGATTATCAGTGACACCATTGGCTTCACGTACCAAAATTTGGCTAGCATGTTGCAACTGATCGAACACCGCGCCCATCACTTGTGGCTGACAACGCAATGAATAAGGGTCTTGTACTTTTTCGCAATCCACGTGAGCCGTAGCAATTTCAGAGCTATCGCCCAATAATTGACGGAAGCTTTGCGCAACAGCAATTTGCCCCGGCTGACCACGCACGGCATGAATACGCGCATCAAACGGTGAGCGTGAACCCATCGCTGCTTCAACAGCCATAGCGCCAGTAACAAGTGCGGCGTTGAACACACGTTCAATTTGGAACAAGCCATGCAATGCTAGGGCAGTTGAGGCTTGGGTGCCGTTCAACAATGCCAAGCCCTCTTTCGGGGCTAATGCGCTAAGTGGCTTCAGGCCGGCCTTCGCCATTCCTTCAACCGCTGGATAAATTTTGCCTTCTACACGAACTTGGCCTTCACCAAGTAACGGCAGTACAAGATGCGCTAATGGCGCTAAATCGCCCGACGCCCCAACCGAGCCTTTGCTTGGCACACACGGGTAAACTTGGTTGTTGAGTAAATCAATCAACGCGTCAATCACTTCATGGCGAACCCCAGAAAAACCACGGCTGAGTGAGTTGATTTTTAGCAACAGCATTAGGCGCACCACGGTGTCATCCATAAGCTCTTGCGTACCTGCGGCGTGCGATAGCACGATGCGGCGTTGTAGATCTTCTAGTTTTTCCGGTGGAATACGAGTATTTGCTAATAGTCCGAATCCGGTATTAATGCCATACACAACTTTGCCTTTGGCAAGCACATCAGCAACGGTTTGGTGCGAGCGTGCAATCACCGCATTGGCATAAGCATGTAGCGCTAATTTTTGTGGTTCTTGCCACCACTGACGTAGCTGCGACAGGCTCAAGGTGCCAGGTTGCAATTCAAATACTTCATTCATTTAGTTGCCCTCCAGCATTGGTAAGTCTAACCCTTGATCACGCGCACAATCTTTCGCAATGTCATACCCCGCATCAGCATGGCGCATCACGCCGGTACCCGGATCATTCCAAAGTACCCGACTTAAACGCTGATCGGCAGCTTCGGTACCATCGGCAACAATCACTACACCTGAGTGTTGTGAGTAACCCATACCGACGCCACCACCATGGTGCAGGCTCACCCATGTAGCGCCGCCCGCGGTATTTAAAAGAGCGTTCAATAATGGCCAATCTGAAACCGCATCTGAGCCATCCAGCATACTTTCTGTTTCGCGGTTCGGACTAGCAACAGAGCCTGAATCGAGATGATCGCGACCAATGACAATCGGCGCTTTGAGTTCGCCATTTTTGACCATGTCATTGAATGCTCGCGCGATACGTGCGCGATCTTTGAGGCCAATCCAACAAATACGTGCTGGCAAGCCTTGGAAACTAATGCGCTCACGCGCCATATCTAACCAATTGTGCAGGTGTGGGTCGTCAGGAATGAGTTCTTTCACCTTCGCGTCGGTTTTGTAAATATCTTCCGGGTCGCCTGACAACGCCACCCAGCGGAATGGACCGATACCTTGGCAGAAAAGCGGACGGATATACGCTGGCACGAAGCCTGGGAAATCAAACGCATGATCGACGCCAACGTCTTTCGCCATTTGACGGATATTGTTGCCGTAATCTAAGGTCGCTGCACCGCGCTCTTGTAGCGTTAACATGGCACGCACCTGCACTGCCATTGACTGCTTCGCTGCCGCGACAGTGCCGGTTGGGTCACTCTCTTGGCTCTCAAGATATTGCTCGAGCGTCCAGCCTTGCGGTAAATAGCCGTGCAATGGATCGTGTGCAGACGTTTGGTCGGTGACCACATCTGGGGTGATATTGCGCTCAACCAACTCGGCATAAACATCGGCTGCATTACCGAGCAATCCGACAGAAATTGCACGGCCTTCTTCACGCGCTTGTTCAAGTAATTTCAGCGCGTCGTCTAACGAAGTCGCTTTGTGGTCGAGGTAACGGGTGCGTAAACGAAAATCGATACGTGTTTCGTCAACATCCACTGCCAACATGCAATAACCAGCCATAGTTGCCGCTAGTGGCTGTGCGCCGCCCATACCACCGAGGCCACCAGTAAGAATCCAACGGCCTTGGGTATTCCCCTCAAAATGCTGACGTGCCACGGATACGAAGGTTTCGTAGGTGCCCTGTACAATGCCTTGCGAGCCAATATAAATCCATGATCCGGCGGTCATTTGGCCGTACATCATCAAGCCTTTTTTATCGAGCTCGTTAAATTGTTCCCAATTCGCCCACTCGGGTACTAAGTTTGAGTTAGCGATTAATACTCGCGGTGCATCTTCATGAGTCGGGAACACGCCAACCGGTTTACCCGATTGCACCAACAACGTTTCAGTTGGTTTCAGTCGTTCAAGTACTTCAACAATTTTATCGAATGCTTCCCAACTGCGCGCCGCTCGGCCAATACCACCATAAACTACGAGTGCTTGCGGATGCTCGGCTACCTCGTCATCGAGATTATTCATCAGCATGCGTTTGGCTGCTTCAATTTGCCAGTTTGCCGTGGTTAGCTCTGAACCACGGTCAGCGCGGATCTTTCGGCTTTTATCTAAGCGGGTAAAACTCATCTGTTTATCCTTTTTCTTACTTGCGTTTAAGCTTTAAACGTTAAATGGCCACCCAACACAAAGCGTGAGCCTGGGTGCGTCAATACGGCATAAGTCACCACACCAGCATCACTCCAAGTGCGACGCACAATGCGTAAACATGGCTCTGGCTTATTCAATTCCAGCCATTCGCACACGTGAGCGTTTGGTGTCACCGCTTCAATTTGATGACTTGCTTCGGTCAGCGGGGCAACGGCACTTAAGTATTCATGCGGCGTGATTTGACGAAAATCTTGCTTCAAATAATCTTCGACGATAGCAGGATTAACGTAGCGCTCTTCAACCTGCACCGGTAATCCATTCTCAAGATGGGTAATCACCGAATAATAAACGGGACTTTCCGCTTCTATTTGAAGTTGTTCTGCCACCTGCAAGCTCGCTGGCACTTGCCTGAGTACATGCACGTGCGCTTCATAATCGTGCTGACGAGCACGAATTTCGTCGGCAATGTTGCGAATGGCCATAAACGACGTCTGTGACTTCAGTGGTGCGACGTAGGTGCCAGAGCCTTTCGAGCGAATCACTAGGCCTTCGTCAGCAAGCTCCTGTAACGCTCGACGTGCGGTCATACGACTCACTTTGAACTGAGTCGCTAGCGCATTTTCTGAACTTACAGGATGATTTTCAGGCCACTCACCCGAAGCAATCTTGCTATAAATATGCTGTTTGATTTTTGAAAATTTCACGAACGTTCTACCTATGTGGTTACCGCTTTGGCTACCTTAAAAAAGCAACCGTGATCAAATCATTCAGACTAATGTTAGAGTGTGATAGAGTGTAGTCATCTTTAATTGTATATACAAGTTGTCGGTGGGAGATTTTTTATGACAGCAACCATGCAGCGCCTCGAGAACGTTCAGCTTGCCACCATGACAGGCGAGGGCTACGGCCTGATTAATGATGGTGTGATTATCTTTGATCATGAACAAATTCACTTCGCTGGTCAGCGCAGTGACGCACCAATGGTTGCCGCCGAAACAATCAACGGCAACGGCGGCTTAGTCACTCCCGGACTCATTGACTGCCATACTCACTTGGTTTGGGCTGGTTCGCGTGCCGATGAGTTTGCTAAGCGTTTACACGGTGTTAGTTATGCCGACATTGCGGCTCAAGGTGGTGGTATTGCGGCAACGGTGCGAGCAACGCGAGCGGCGTCAGAGGAAACTTTGGTTAAGGTGACAATGCCTCGGCTTAAAGCTTTGTTGCGCGAAGGCGTCACAACCGTTGAAATAAAATCGGGCTATGGCTTAAGCCTTGAAGACGAGCGCAAACAACTGCGCGCTGCACGTCAACTTGCCGACTTGTTGCCGGTATCCGTTCGAACGACGTTATTGGCAGCACATGCCGTACCACCTGAATATAAAAACCAAGCGGATGCCTATATTGATTTAGTGGTTGAATCAATTATTCCGACACTAGCTGTCGAAGGCTTAGCAGATGCCGTGGATGCATTTTGTGAATCGGTGGGTTTTACCACAGCGCAAACCGAACGTGTGTTTCAGGCCGCTCAAGCTGCTGGTTTGCCAGTAAAATTACACGCTGAACAATTAAGCAACCAACATGGGAGTGCGCTTGCTGCCCGCTACCAAGCATTGTCGTGTGACCATCTCGAATACTTAGATGAAGCCGGTGTTGAAGCCATGGCAAAGGCCGGTACTGTTGCGGTGTTGTTGCCGGGCGCGTTTTATTTCCTACGAGAAACCAAACAGCCGCCATTGCAACTGTTGCGCGACTACAACGTGCCTATAGCGGTATCGACTGACGCTAACCCCGGCACGTCACCAATTTTGAGTGTTCAACTCATGCTGCAGATGGCAGCGACGTTGTTCCGAATGACGCCTGAAGAATGTCTACGTGGGGTAACTGTGAACGCCGCAAAAGCTTTAGGTTTGAGCGATCGCGGTCAACTGGCTGCAGGTATGCGCGCTGATTTGTGCTTGTGGGATGTCGACGATCCAGCTGCGCTCACCTATCAGTTTGGTACCAATCCGTTAAGCGCTTGCTGGTATCAAGGTTCGCGTCGCTGAAAGCCGTGCAAGTAAGCAAGTACCAACTCACTTAATAACTGAGCACACGCCATATCGCCAGCTTCGCGCCCAGCAGGGTGCAAGCTTGGTGCAGCTTCAGCTAAATGTAGGTAGCGCGTGCGCGGTAAACTTGCCAAGGTTTCCACAAGACTATAGCCATGCGCCACGTTCAAGCCATTGAAGTTAATGGCACTGGCCGGCACGCCTTGTAATGCATCTACGTCAATTTCAATACCAAGTGGCACATGCCAAGCTTCTGCTTGGGCGGCTATGGCGCTGAGCTCAGTGGACCAATCGTGGGTATATAACTCGTGTACACTGCGATACGTAAATTCCGCATCAGCCAGTTGCTTTAGGCTGTCAGCATTATTCTTGCCTTCATGTAGCCCAACCACATGATAGTGCTTCAACGCACCGCCCACATAGGCATAGCTAAAGCCATTACCACTGTGACGGCCTTCACGCGCACGAAAGTCGGCATGAGGGTCAAGGTTCACTGCACCTACGCTTACTTCTGAGGCTTGCTGTAATGAGGTAATCAATGGGTAGGCGTTGTTGTGGCCACCACCAATTAGTATCACATCAAATCCCGCTTCAAATAACGGCACCACAACTTGTTGAACACGTTGGTCGAGGCGTTCGCACAGTTCTCGCAACTGGGCTAATTCACCTGCATCTGTATTGCGCAGGGCATCAGCTTGCTGCTGCAGATCATCGCATTGAACTTTCCCAACAATGAGCAGCTCATGGTCCGCAATCATTGGGTTCGATTGCAACGCCAGCAGCCCTTTCAATGCGGCCGCAAACGCATGCTCCGAACCGCCACGACCTAAATTGGCGCGCGGGCCAATGGATTCAGGAACACCAACGATGGCAATACGTTGCCCACGCTCCCATGCTTGTTGAAGGGCATGATGATAGGTATCAATGGCACCAATGTCAGGTAAGCAGTGGACGGTTTGTCCGAGCCGGATTTCGCCGCTGCGAGGAGTGAACCACGCAGCGGGATCAATCGATGTTAAAAACATAGTGGTTGATTCAACTTACTCGATATCAAGGGGTTCTGGTGAAATGATAATGCCCGTGCTATCGGCGTAAAGGTGATCTTCTGGTAAGAACGTTACGCCGCCGAAGTTTACCGCAACATCGACTTCGCCGACGCTATCATTGGCAGCGCCAACCGGCATTGAAGCAACCGCCATAATGCCCATATCGAGTTCATCTAACGCATCAACATCACGAACGGCACCGTAGCAAATGATGCCTTCCCAATCGTTTTCAAACGCCAAGTCGGCGACAGCAATATCGACGAGTGCGCGGCGTGTCGAACCGCCGCCATCAATCAGTAGTACTTTACCGGTACCAGGCTGCTGCACCACTTCTTCAATTATGCCTTTGTCTTCGAAGCACTTCACGGTGACCAACTGGCCGCCGAACGACACCCGACCGCCGTAGTGAATGAACATCGGTTCAACCACATCGACTAAATCTGGGTATAAATCGCAAAGTTCTGACGTGTTGTATTCCATTGCCGTACCCCGTTCACTGTGACTTAACGTCTTGAATGTTAAAGCACAGTATAGCCGCTTCTGCCCGAGTGCAAAAGCGGCGCGGGTTAAGCAATTACAAAATAAACCGGCTTAGGTCTTCGTCTTGCGCCAACTCTCCGAGGTAACGGTCGACATAAACCGCATCAATTTCGATGCGCTGGCCATGTAAGTCACTGGCTTTGAAAGAAATTTCTTCCATTAGCCGTTCTAACACCGTGTGTAAACGACGCGCACCAATGTTCTCGGTGGTTTCATTCACTTGAAACGCTGTTTCGGCAATGCGCTGAATACCATCTTGCGTAAACTCCACATTCACACCTTCAGTTGCCATTAGCGCTTTGTATTGCGTGGTTAACGATGCATTTGGCTCCGTTAAAATACGGACAAAATCGGCACTGGTTAAAGCTTGCAGTTCAACCCGAATCGGCAAACGACCTTGTAACTCAGGAATCAAATCCGATGGTTTTGACATCTGGAAGGCACCCGAGGCGATAAACAAAATATGGTCGGTTTTTACCATGCCATGTTTGGTCGATACGGTTGTTCCTTCTACCAATGGCAGAAGGTCACGCTGCACGCCTTCACGCGAGACATCTGGCCCCGACACATCGCCGCGCTTACAAATTTTGTCGATTTCATCTAAGAACACAATGCCGTTTTGCTCAACCGCCGTTAACGCCTGCTCTTTGATATCTTCTGGGTTTAGCATTTTCGCTGCTTCTTCTTCAATCAGCTGCTTGAATGCATCTTTTATCTTCATTTTCTTCGGCTTGGATTTTCCGCTGCCCATGTTCTGGAACATGCTTTGTAACTGCGATGTCATTTCTTCCATGCCTGGCGGTGCCATGATCTCAACACCCATTTGCGGCGCGCTGATTTCAATCTCAATTTCTTTATCGTCGAGCTGACCTTCACGCAGCTTTTTACGGAAGGTTTGTCGCGTGCTAGATTGCTCGCGCGGCTCTTCTTGTTCATCTGCCCAGCCAGTTTTCTTCGCTGGCGGTAGCAACGCGTCCAAAATACGTTCTTCAGCCGCGTCCTCAGCACGATGACGTACTTTTTGCATCATTTGCTCACGTGTTTGCTTCACCGCGGTATCGGTAAGATCGCGAATAATCGACTCAATTTCCTTACCAACATAACCAACTTCGGTGAACTTAGTCGCTTCCACTTTAATAAATGGCGCATTAGCAAGCTTCGCTAAGCGGCGAGCAATTTCCGTTTTACCCACACCCGTCGGGCCAATCATTAAAATATTCTTCGGCGTTACTTCTTGACGTAATTCATCGTCCAACTGCATACGACGCCAGCGATTACGCAGTGCCACCGCAACGGCTTTCTTGGCGTTGTCTTGACCAACAATATGACGGTTTAATTCATCAACAATTTCGCGTGGGGTCATATCAGACATTGCTCACCGACTCCTGTTCTTCAATGGTTTGGAAACTGTTGGTGAAGACACAAATGTCGCCTGCAATAGTCAGGGCTTTCTCAACAATCTCACGTGCGCTTAATTCGGTATTTTCAAGTAATGCGGTTGCCGCCGCCTGAGCATATGGGCCGCCAGAGCCAATCGCAATCAGGTCATTTTCTGGCTGTACGACGTCACCGTTCCCGGTGATAATCAATGAGGTGTGCTTATCCGCTACAGCTAATAGGGCCTCTAAACGGCGCAAAGCACGGTCGGTACGCCAATCTTTGGCGAGCTCCACAGCAGCGCGCATCAAGTTACCTTGATGGGCTTCGAGTTTTTTCTCAAAACGTTCAAATAAGGTGAAGGCATCGGCGGTACCGCCAGCAAAACCGGCCAGTACTTGGTTGTTGTACAAGCGGCGCACTTTGCGGGCGTTGCCTTTCATTACGGTGTTGCCAAGTGAAACTTGGCCATCGCCACCAATGACAACTTTGTCACCGCGACGGACAGATACGATAGTAGTCACAAATACGTCCTCTTAGTTGCTATGAACCAGTTATGAGGTCGTATTTGTGATTTTCAATGGGTAGGGATTAATTCCAATTCCAAATTTGGCAGCCACGAATATTTCCGCGCTGTAATTTGTGGCGATCGGTCTCAGCGGCACGGCGGCCTTCGTACGGCCCAAGTATTACTCGGTGCCAGACGCCATTGCTGCCATCGGTTGTACGAATTTGCGCTTCCAAACCAATCATTGCAATGGTCGCACGCATCTCTTCGGCATCGCTGATATTGCGAAACGAACCGCACTGCATCAGTTTCGGTGGACCCACTTCACGTTCTGGCACATCGACAATCACTTCTTGGTTTTCAAGTTCTTCAATGTATTGCCAGCGCTCTTCTGGTTTATCCGGAATAGGTTCGGCTACGGGTTGCGGTTGCGACTCTGGCACATCAACTGGCACTTGTTGCTGTGGCGCTTGCTCTGATTTGCCTGAGATACTTACCAATAGCCACACAAATCCACTTACCAAAACAATGGCAAGCAAAACCACCCACCACGACACGGCCGGTTTTTTAGCTGCCTTTTTGGTGTTTTTGGGTGGCGTTCGTTTGGCCGGACGTTTACGGTTCGCGTAATCCATAATTACATCTTCTCAAGCGTCGGAATACCGAGCAATTCAAGGCCCTGACGCAATGTTTTCGCGGTCAGTGCAGCAAGTTTCAAACGGCTTTCACGTACACTATCATCTTCCGTTTGCAAAATCGGGCATGCTTCATAAAAGCTTGAGAACGCGCCAGCCACGTCATAGAGGTAGCCACATAAGAAGTGCGGCATCGCTTTATCGGCAACGGTATGAATTACTTCATTGAAACGCACCAAGGTATTCGCCAGGTTGATTTCACGCTCGTCGTTAAGAACGAATGGCGCATCGATCTGCTCTGGGTTCACACCAGCTTTGCTGAAAACGCTATTCACACGTGTGTACGCATACAACAAGTATGGTGCGGTGTTGCCCTCAAAACTCAGCATGGTGTCCCA
Source organism: Pseudidiomarina andamanensis (assembly GCF_009734345.1). GTDB lineage: Bacteria > Pseudomonadota > Gammaproteobacteria > Enterobacterales > Alteromonadaceae > Pseudidiomarina > Pseudidiomarina andamanensis. The sequence goes on from NZ_CP032551.1 coordinate 1,684,720, forward strand.
ATCAAAAATGTAATCGCTGGTACGGTTTTTAGATAAGTCGGCATATTTCACCGAGCTGATACCCACCACTTTTGCCACGTGCGCTTGCTCTGCTTCGCTTAACGCGCCGTTCTTCTGCTGTACCAAATCAAGTGCGCGTTTCTCTGCTTCATCAAGCAAATCAGCGAGCTTGGTTACGCCACCGTCGCGGCTCTTGTACGGACGTCCATCTTTACCCATGACCGTACCGAAACCGTAGTGGTCCATTTGCAGATCTTCGCGAGCAAAACCTGCTTTGCGCGCTAAGGTGAAAATTTGTTGGAAGTGCAGCCCTTGGCGCTGATCAACAAAGTAAATCAAGTGATCGCCTTTGAGCACGTTCTGGCGATAACGCACCGCAGCTAAATCGGTTGTCGCATAGAGATAACCGCCACCTGATTTCTGCACAATCACCGGCAGTGATTCACCATCTTTGTTCTTGAATTCATCAAGGAACACGCACTGTGCACCTTGGTCTTCAACTAATAAACCCTGCGCACGCAAGTCTTCGACAACTTGTGCCAAGTCATCGTTATACGCACTTTCGGCCATTACATCAGCGCGGGTTAGTTTTACGCCCAGACGGTCATAAACTTCTTGGCAGTGGCTGAGTGACACATCAATAAACTGTTGCCACAGTGCACGGCACTTTGGCTCGCCCGATTGCAGGGCAACCACTAATTCGCGCGCACGCTTGGCAAATTCTTCGCTTTCATCAAAACGCTTTTTCGCTGCTTTGTAAAAGGTTTCGAGGTTGCTAAGCTCCATGTCGAGTTCTTTGTTATCCAACTCTTCCATATGCGCGAGCAACATCCCAAATTGCGTACCCCAATCACCCACGTGATTCTGGCGAATAACTTTATGGCCAAGCAGTTCTTTCACGCGGGCCACGGCATCACCAATAATGGCTGAACGTAAATGGCCAACATGCATTTCTTTGGCAAGGTTTGGTGATGAGTAATCAATCACAACCGTTTGTGCGTTTTCGGCAGGTTCAACACCCACGTGAGTGTCGCTGTACGCGCGCTCGAGCTGATCCAACAACTGCTGCTGGCTAATCGTGAAATTAATAAAGCCAGGGCCAGCTATATCACACTTTGCCAGTAACTGATTTTCTGGAATAGCCGCAATAATCGCTTCTGCCAGTGCGCGCGGATTCATTTGCGCAGGCTTCGCCAACATCATCGCTAAGTTGGTTGCAAAATCCCCATGACTTTTGTCGCGCGGACGGTCCAACTGAATGCGTGGCTGCACGTCGGCTGGCAAAGTACCTTGTTGTTGTAGTGTCGCCACGGCGGCGCCAAGGAGGGATTCCAACTGTTCTTTCATGAATAAAAAACCTTAAAAACGTTAGTCGTTATTGGTTACTCGTTATTAGTTGTTGGTCATTCAAGTTTGGCTTTAGCGAATAACTAATAACGATTAACGAATAACGATGAGCGAAGCGAACAAGGCAGTTATTTTATCTGCTTTTGCGCACTAACTGAAGTCTTGTGGGTCAATGTCTAGCGACCAACGTACTTTTCGTAACTGCGGTAATTTTTCTAATTGCGGCAAAACATACCGCAATAGCTGCGCTCGCATGGCTCGCTGCTGCGTTTGAATTAATAATTGATAACGGTAACGGCCGGCGCGACGCTCCATAACGGCAGGAATTGGGCCTAGCACAATCACGTCTTCGCGCTGCGGAAATAACGCGGCCACGCTTTCAAGGGCAGCAATCACCGCATCGGCATTATTCGCTTCAGCGCGGAACAATGCGTGTTGACTAAATGGCGGTAAATGAGTGAGTTGGCGCTCACGTAAAGCGGTCTTGGCAAAGTGTCCGTAACCGTTGTGGATTAAGTCTTGAATGAGCTCGTGCTCGGGGTGATGCGTTTGTAGCACCACGGTACCCGGCTTGCTGGCTCGCCCGGCGCGCCCTGCTACTTGGGTAAACATTTGTCCGAGTCGCTCAGCCGCACGAAAATCTGCGCTATATAATGCGCCATCCACATCCAGTAACGCAGCCAGAGTAACATCCGGGAAGTGGTGCCCTTTCGCGAGCATTTGGGTGCCGACTAATATCGGATAGTTGTTGTCGTGCGCATCTTGTAGATGCTGTTGCAAGCTACCTTTTTTCCGAGTGCTATCACGATCAATGCGCAACACAGGGTAATCTGGAAACTGTTCTTGCAGTAACTGCTCAAGTTGTTCGGTACCAACACCACGACCAATCAGCTGCGTTGAGCCGCAATCATGGCACTGCTTTGGTATGGGTTGTTGGGCACCGCAATGATGGCACTGCAGCTGTCGACTACCTTGATGCACTGTGTAAAACGCATCGCAGCGACGACACTGCGCCAACCAACCACATTCGTGACAGAGTAACGCCGGCGCAAAACCACGACGGTTCAAAAACAAAAGCACCTGCTGGCCCGCCTCAAGATGCTCTCGCATCAGGCCTAACAACGGCTGTGACAAGCCCGCTTTTAATGGCAGATTTTTAATATCCATCACCACATGGCGGGCCGGTTTCGCTTGACCTGCGCGGCGACTGAGCTGCAAGTGCGCATAACGCTTGTTTAACGCGTTATTGAGTGTTTCAAACGATGGCGTTGCCGAGCCAAGAATAACCGGCACTTGCTCTTCATGACCACGCATCACCGCAATGTCGCGCGCATGATAACGAAAGCCATCTTGTTGTTTTAATGAGGCATCATGTTCTTCATCAACAATGATCATGCCAAGCGCTTTACACGGAGTAAAAATGGCTGAGCGGGTGCCAATAATAATTGCCGCGCTGCCGGCACGGGCATCCAACCATGCGTCTAGGCGCTCTCTATCGGTGAGTGCTGAATGCAACATTACAATCGGCACGTCAAAACGTTGCTGGAAACGTGTGAGGGTTTGTGGCGTTAGACCAATTTCAGGAACCAGCATGAGAACTTGCTGACCACGGCGTAAAACATCTGCCATTGCCTGCAAGTACACTTCGGTTTTACCGCTACCGGTAACCCCTTCAAGCAGATACGTTTGATGTTGTTTCGCTGCGCCAATCGCGGCGACGGCAAGCGCTTGCTCTGGGTTCAACTGCAACGGCTCAGCGGCAATCTTCAGCGACCATGACTGCACGGGTGCCGGAATGTGCTCGACGGCTTCTACCCAGCCTTTGTCTTGTAGTGCTTTCAGAGCCGATGGCGAAAATTCCTGCATGCGAATATCACGGCTTAACATTGGCTTTTGTTGCAACGCGGCAAGTAAGCGCTGCTGTTGTACTGCTCGCTTTAAATCATTTGGCGAGATTTGCGCCCCATCTTCCGTTACCTGATAACGGGTGGTGGCTTGATAACTCGCACGCTCGCCTTGGCGTAATAGTACCGGCATCGCATTCTGAATCACGTCACCAAGCGGATGGTGATAATAGTCTGCCGCCCACTCTAGCAAGTTCCATACTGGTTGCGGCCACAATGGCTCGTCGTCAATAACCTCAAGTACCGCTTTGCGTTGAAAGCTATCGTCGGGTGCTGAAGCCTCGCCCAGACACACACCAACCAGCTCACGGTTTCCAAACGGCACGCGCACGCGCACGCCCACTGCGGGCAGTTGCTCGCAGTCGTAATCAAATAGGCGTGGTAAGGGTACCGGTAGCGCGGTTTGGATTATCATCGTCATACCGCAAAGTGTAACTTGAAAAGCGAAGAGCGTTAATCGTTATTCGTTGTTCGTTGTTCGAAAAGCGAAACACGAAAGTCTGCGCACACCGCAAACTCACTCATTTTGTGCACTCACCTTCGAGCGAACAAAACAAACGAGTAACGAATAACGAAAAACGAATAACGCTTTATTCAGTCATGTAGTTCTTTGGTAGCTCGATGCGGGCTGCGCCTGATGCGACCGCTGCCTCGGCGACTGCTTTCGATACCCGGGTGCGTAAACGCGGATCTAATGGCTTTGGAATAATGTAATCGACGCCGAACTCCAGTTTATCGATGCCTGATGCTTTGAGTACAGCTTCTGGTACTGGCTCTTTCGCGAGCTGGCGGATGGCTTCAACGGCAGCCAGCTTCATTTCATCGTTAATGGCTTTCGCGCGAACATCGAGTGCACCACGGAAGATGAATGGGAAGCACAGCACGTTGTTGACTTGATTCGGATAATCAGAACGGCCAGTTGCCATAATCAGATCGTCACGCACCGCCAAGGCTAATTCAGGCTTAATTTCAGGATCAGGGTTTGAGCAAGCAAACACGATTGGTTTCTCGGCCATCAGTTTTAAGGCATCTGGTGACAGCAAATTCGGCCCTGATACACCAACAAACACGTCGGCTTCAGTAATTACTTCTTCAAGTGTGCGCTTATCGGTGTTATTTGCAAACAGCGCTTTGTATTCGTTGAGGTCTTCGCGACGTGTATGAATCACGCCTTTTGAGTCCAGCATATAGATGTGCTCGCGCTGAGCGCCACATTTAATCAGCAGCTCCATACAGGCAATAGCAGCTGCGCCAGCACCTAAACAGACAATTTGTGCTTTGCGTAAGTCTTTGCCTTGGATTTCTAGAGCGTTCAACAAGCCTGCCGCGGTGACAATTGCGGTGCCGTGTTGGTCATCATGGAAAATCGGTACTTCGCAACGTTCAATGAGCGCTTGCTCGATTTCGAAACACTCTGGTGCTTTGATGTCTTCTAAGTTGACGCCACCAAAACTATCGGCGATGTTCGCCACCGTGTTGATGAAATCTTGTGTGGTACGGTGCGTGACTTCAATATCGATGGAATCAAGTCCAGCAAAGCGCTTAAATAACAATGCTTTTCCTTCCATCACTGGCTTCGACGCCATTGGCCCCAAATTGCCAAGCCCTAAAATAGCCGTACCATTTGAAATAACCGCAACCATGTTACCTTTCGCGGTGTACTTGTACACATCGTCTGGATTCTCGGCAATGGCACGCACTGGTTCGGCCACACCCGGACTATAAGCCAACGCTAAATCTTTACTGGTTTCAGCGGGTTTTGTCAGCTCAATGCTGATTTTTCCTGGCGTTGGGTAGGCGTGATAATCCAAAGCTTGCTTGCGAAAATCGGTCATAAGTACGTGTACCTGATTCGAAATAAAGAAAATAACATCTGTGAATAGTGCCATTGTAGAGCTATTCGACACAATAAGACATCTTACCTGATGCGCCGTTGATGACAGCTACGTGATCTTAACCGAGATAAAGAGAGGAAAGTTGACGGTTGTTTAAATTGACACCATCGATTTTTTCAATGGCCACGCGACATTGCGCCGAATCTAAAAATAAAAAAGGCGCCTTCTGGCGCCTTTCTTATAATTTCGAGAAGAAATGTCCAAAACTGGATTATTTCTTGCCACCCAACATGTTGAAACGCTTGTTGAATTTCTCGATACGACCGCCAGTATCCATAATACGCTGTTTACCAGTGTAGAATGGGTGACACTCTGAACATACGTCCAAGTGCAACTCGCCGCCTTTAGTTGAGTGAGTCACAAAAGAGTGACCACAAGAGCATGATACTTTCAGCTCGGTATATTCTGGATGAATACCTGGTTTCATGGGGTTACCTCGTTAGGCTGCATCGCCACCCGACCCGAAGTCGAGCACCACGCAAATTACTGTTTCAAAAAAGCGCTGATTTATTAATCAACACGACAAATTAGGGCGCGAATTATAAGCGCCAAGCCCCTCAAGATCAAGAGCGTTGCTCGTTACTCGTTCTTCGTTATTCGTTATTGGTTATTCGAAAAAGCGAAAGACGACCAACCAGCGAGCAAAACAAACGAATAACGAGTAACGAATAACCAATAACGTTTTTGTATTTTTATTCTTGTTTTGTGCATTTTTATGCAGTATTATTTATTCATCTTTTGAGTCATTTTCTAGTGAGCGAGTTTGATTGGTGGAACAGAGTAAATCAATTCCATGCGCAGTGTTTGGGGCGAGCGGCTATAGCGGCGTTGAGCTGGTGTGGCTGCTGCATAACCATCCACAATTCTCGCTTGAGTATGCTTTTTCTTCCGGCGCACGTGAAGACGCAGAGCCAATTGCTAGTTTGTATCCCCAATTAGCGGGACAGCTTGATGTTATTCTGCAACCTTGGCACTCGAATTTGCTGAGTCAGTTGTCTCAGCAAGTTCGAGTGGTTTTTTTAGCGCTACCTCATGAAGCGAGTGCTGAAATTGCACCAGTTCTGGTCAACGCTGGGTTGTTGGTTTTTGATCTATCTGGCGCATTTCGGCTTCGCGACCCTTTGGTGCATCAGCAGGCTTATGGTTTTGAACGCTCTGCCAACGTTCCTGAAACGATTCCCTATGGCCTAGCCGAATGGACGACACTGTCTGGTACTGAGCAGCTTATTGCTGTGCCTGGCTGTTATCCGACTGTGGCTAGCTTGGCGTTAAAGCCGGTGCTGTCATTGATTGACAGCGTGCCGATGATCAATGCTGTCAGTGGTGTTTCGGGTGCTGGTCGCAAAGCGGCAATTCAAACTAGCTTTTGTGAAGTGAGTCTGGCGGCCTATGGCGTTGCGACGCATCGGCACCAACCCGAAATTGCACAAACAATTGGCCATGATGTGATTTTTGTACCGCACTTAGGAAATTTCAAACGTGGCATTTTGGCAACCATTTATGCCCGGCTGAAATCAGACGTTTCGCAAGCGACTATTGATGCAGCTTATCAGCAGGCCTACGCTACTGCACCGTTGATTCGTTTGCGCCAACAACCACCTGCTATTGGCGATGTTGTCGGTACCGCTTTCTGCGATATTCACCCTGTTGTGCATCAAGGTCACTTGGTTATTTGCGCCGCTATCGACAACCTCTTAAAAGGTGCTGCGGCACAAGCGGTGCAATTAGCCAATCAGTATTTTGCTTTTGATAGTGCACTCGGTTTGCAGCAGCGCGGAGGTGTGGTATGACATCACCTCTTGTGATCAAGCTTGGCGGCCGGGTATTACAAAGTGCTAGCAATTTAGAGCGATTGTTGACCACGGTTCAGCAGCTTGCCCTGTTGCGCCCATTAGTTTTGGTTCATGGCGGCGGTGACCAAGTTGAATCGCTGTTGCTACAGCTGGGCCACACCAGTTTGAAAGTAGACGGTCAGCGCATTACCCCTGCGGTACAAATGCCAATTGTTGCCGGTGTTTTGGCTGGTGATGTGAACAGCCAGTTAGTTGCGCTTGCGCAGCAACATCAACTCAATGCCGTTGGTTTAACCCTCGCTGCTGGGCATAGTATTGCCTGCGACGTCGATGCAAGTCGTGGTGCCGTTGGTATTCCGAAACCCAATGACGCGACCCTGCTACAGCTATTGTTAGATAAAAATTTCTTACCTATTTTGAGCTCAATTGGCGCCAGTGATAGCGGCGAGCGGTTAAACGTGAACGCCGATTTAGCTGCTGCTGCAGTTGCCCAACTGCTGCATGCTGATTTAATTCTCCTCACTGATGTGCCCGGAATTCTGGACAAAAACGGTGACCTCATTGAAACCATTCTTGCCGACCAAGCAGATGTCCTCATTGCGGATGGCACTGTGCGTGACGGCATGCTGGTGAAACTTAATGCGGCCGTGCAAGCGGCGCGTGCCTCGCGACGAAGTATCGCGGTGGCCGGCTGGCAAGACGCCAAAGCGCTCACCCGACTGGCAAGGGGTGAAGCAGCCGGAACCCGCATCCGTCTCTAATTGCCACGCTATTTCGAATTTTTAGTTGTAGGTAACAACATCCATGAATGATTTACTTGAAATGCCGGCACTCAGCCCGCAACAAACCACTGATTTATTGCAGTTAGCGCAAACTATCAAACAGCGCCCAACCGCGTGGTCAACCTATTTACAAGGCAAAAGCATTGCACTGTTATTTGAGAAGCCATCATTGCGCACACGTGCAAGCTTTGCCGCCGGTATTCACCGTTTAGGTGGCCATAGCATTTATTTAGATGCACAAAACCTCATTGGTGAGCGCGAGCCTGCCACCGATGTTGGTGCAAATTTGGCGCTTTGGCATGATGCAATTGTGGCGCGGGTTTATTCGCAACATACACTAAGCGATCTTGCAACAGCTTCAGATAAGCCGGTTGTGAACGCCCTGAGCGATACTTGTCACCCATGCCAAGCATTAGCTGACTTACTCACGTTACAAGAGCAACTCGGCGATTTAAGCCAAGTACACCTCACCTACATTGGCGACGGTAATAACGTCTGCCAAGCATTAATGGCGGGCGCTGCGCGCACTGGTATGCACATGCAGGTCGTGACGCCCGAGGGCTATGCGCCTGATGCAGTGCTTACTGCTGCGGCCCAACAGCAAGCCGAACAAACCGGTGGCTCAATTACTGTGTTGCACGATTTAACAAAACTGCAATCCACAGATGCTATTTATACCGATACTTGGTTCTCGATGGGGCAGAGTCGCGATAACAATGCGGTGATGCATGATTTCGCGCCATACCAAGTGAACAGTGATTTAATGAAACGCCTTGGCGCCAAGTATTTTATGCACTGTTTGCCGGCTTATCGCGGTCGTGAAGTCACTGCAGAAGTTATCGATAGCCCACAAAGCTTGGTGTTAAAGCAAGCTGAAAACCGTTTACATGCGCAAAACGCAATTTTGGTCAAACTATTTGAAGGAGCTCACGCATGAGTAAGTCAGTTAATAAAGTCGTTCTAGCTTACTCAGGTGGCTTGGATACATCGGCGATTGTGCCTTGGTTAAAAGAAAACTATGACTGCGAGGTAGTCGCTTTTGTCGCTGACGTTGGCCAAGGTGATGAAGAACTCGAAGGCGTTGAAGCGAAGGCCATCGCCTCTGGCGCTAGCAGTTGCCATATTGTCGATTTGAAAGATAAATTCGCGCGCGAAGTTATTTATCCAACGCTGAAAACTGGAGCAATCTACGAAGGCCAATATTTGCTTGGTACTGCTTTAGCTCGACCAATTATTGCTGAAGCTCAGGTTGCTGTTGCGCGCCAAGTTGGTGCCGATGCACTTGCACATGGCTGCACGGGTAAAGGCAACGATCAGGTTCGGTTTGAATCGGCTTTCGCCGCATTAGCACCTGAACTAACCGTAATTGCACCTTGGCGCGAGTGGACCATGCGCTCACGTCCGCAGTTATTGGCGTATTTGGCCGAACGCAATATTCCATGCAGTGCATCAGCGACGAAAATTTATAGCCGCGATGCGAACCTTTGGCATATTTCAACCGAAGGTGGTGAACTGGAAGATCCGTGGAATGAGCCATCCGAGCAGGTCTGGACATGGACGGTGGCGCCTGAGCAAGCGCCCGATAAGCCGCAATACTTGCAGTTATCATTCGCGCACGGTGAACTGACCCACATTGATGGCCAGACGTTTGACCCTGTTGATGCCATTTTGCACCTGAATCAAATTGCAGGTGCGCATGGTGTTGGCCGTCTCGATATGGTGGAAAACCGTTTGGTTGGTATGAAGTCTCGTGGTTGTTATGAGACGCCAGCTGGCGAGGTGCTCTACGCCGCATTACAAGGGCTAGAAAGCCTGGTGCTGGATCGTACCACGCAAGATTATCGCATTCGTTTAGGTAACGAGTTCGCGCAATTAATGTATGACGGTCGTTGGTTCACTCCGTTGAAAGATGTGATGTTAGCGTCGGCAACTAAAATTGCTGAACCGCTGAGTGGTGACATTGTTGTTAAACTATACAAAGGCAAGGTAACAGTCACCCAGAAGCAGTCACCGAATAGCCTGTATTCAAATGCGTTTGCCACCTTTGATGAAGACGAAGTCTATAATCAAAAGCATGCCGAAGGCTTTATTCGTCTTTATAGTTTGGCCAATCGAATTCGAGCATTACATCAGCAGGCTGCTGATGACACCTCGACAACTGGCAAGGAGTAAGTCATGAGCTTATGGGGTGGACGGTTCAGTGAGCCAAGCGCCGCTGAATTTAAACAGTTTAATGACTCACTGCGCTTTGATTACGTGTTGGCGCCGTTTGACCTGCAAGCATCAAAAGCTTGGGCTGGTGCATTGCAACAGGCTGGTTTAATCAGCACTGATGAAAATCAGCAGTTACAGCAAGCGCTAACCGCCTTAGCGAAGCAGGTTGCGAAGCAGCCAGAATTGCCGTTGCAAAGCGATGCTGAGGATATCCACAGCTGGGTGGAAGCCCAGCTGATTGAACAAATTGGGGCAACCGCAAAGAAACTGCATACCGGTCGTAGCCGCAATGATTTGGTGGCAACGGACTTGCGTTTGTTCTGCAAGCAGTTTGCGCAGCATTTGGTGACGGCAAACCTCGCGGCCATTGAGAACTTGTTGAGTTTTGCACAAACCTACCAAGATGCCATGCTGCCGGGTTATACCCACTTGCAACGGGCGCAACCCATTGTCGCAGGGCATTGGGCGATGGCCTACGTAAGTATGCTGCAACGTGATGTCAGCCGCTTGCGTGAAACTATCCGTCGGTTGGATGTGAGCCCTCTGGGCAGTGGGGCTTTGGCTGGTACTACAGCTGCTATTGACCGAGAGGCACTCGCCCACGAATTAGGTTTCCGTCACGCCTGTGAAAATAGCCTTGACGGGGTATCTGATCGCGACTTCGTACTGGATTTATTAAATGCGGCGAGCACTGGCATGCTTCATTTATCGCGCTTAGCTGAAGACGTTATTTTTTATTGTTCAGGCGAGTCGGGCTGTTTCAGTATGAGCGACAAGATCAGCAGCGGCTCATCATTGATGCCACAGAAGAAAAATCCTGATTTGTTTGAGTTGTTACGTGGTAAGACTGGTCGCGTCATGGGTCATCAGCATGCCATGCAGATTACCCTGAAAGGGCTGCCGTTGGCGTACAACAAAGACATGCAAGAAGACAAAGAAGGCTTGTTTGATGCGTTGCATGCTTATTTGCAGTGCTTGCAGATGCTTGCTTTTGCGATGCCTGAATTGAAGGTGAATAAAGAGCACGCTGCACTTCAAGCTGCTTTGGGGTACAGCAACGCCACCGAACTGGCCGATTATCTGGTTAGTAAAGGTGTGCCGTTCCGTGATGCACACCACCTCACCGGTGAGTTAGTCGTAAAAGCCCAGCAACAAGGCGTTGCCCTTGAGCAGCTCACACTCGATGATTTTAAGCAGGTGTGTGACCTTGTCGACAACGACGTTTACGCCACGTTAGATCTTGCTTACGGTTTGCAGCAGCGCAAAGCCATGGGCGGCACTGCGCCAAGCGCCGTTAAAGTTGCGATTAAACATGCGCAAGATTGGTTGCACGCAGCAGAAGCAGCAAGCAAACATGTGCGCCAAGCACGCTTGAGCGATGTGGATAAAATTTGCGAGCTCATTGCCTATTGGGCCGACCAAGGCGAAAATTTACCGCGTGATAAAGCGGATATTCTGCAAGCGATTCAGAGTTTTGCGGTTGCTGAAATTGACGATGAGGTGGTTGGTTGTGCTGCGCTTTACGTGTACAGCACCGGTTTAGCCGAAATTCGTAGCTTGGGCTTATTCCCAAGCGCTCAAGGCAAAGGTCTTGGCGCTGAATTGGTCGCATTTTTATTGTGGAAAGCGCGAGAACTCGGCATTACGCGTACGATTGTGCTCACTCGTGTGCCGGAATTTTTCGGTAAGCTCAATTTCCGCCTGACGCTGAAAGAAAAGCTACCGGAAAAAGTCATGAAAGATTGTGACTTGTGCCCGCGCAAACATAATTGCGACGAAACCGCGTTGGAATATTTGCTTTAAAAATACTTGTTGCGAAGACTAAGCTGCAGTTTTCAACGACTGCAGCTTTTTTATTATTCGACGTCGTCGCTTATGTCTTCAGGAATGGGTAACCCGCGACGCTGCAATTCTTCACGCACCGCTCTTGGAATTTTATTGGGGTTATCTTTGCGAAGGTCATCATCGGTTGGTAGCGGTTGCCCGGTAAATGCATGCAAAAATGCTTCGCATAACAATTCACTATTGGTGGCATGACGCAGGTTCTTTACTTGGCGACGGGTTCGCTCATCAGTGAGTACTTTGAGTACACGTGTAGGAATTGACACGGTGATTTTCTTCACGTGCTCGCTTTTTTTCCCGTGTTCAACATACGGGTAAATATAATCGCCGTCCCATTCCATACTGCACCTCGTGTTCAATGTGTGACTAAAAGACCCTGCACAATGTGTTGAATTGTACTGGTGAAATTGGCACAGTCAACTTTATACGCATAGCTGTCTATACGTCTTTTTGTGCTAACCTTGCGTAATGACGCTTTATTGGCACTACAACGCGCCGTATAATCGAGTTTTTATTTTCTTTTCTCACAGGAGAGCGCACACGCATCATGACGGTTGAGGTTCAGGTTACCCCAGAGCAGATACAAGCTGTAGCCGATACGGTTCAGGTTCACAAATTTGGTGGCAGCAGCTTAGCTGATGCTTATTGTTACCGTCGCGTAGCGCGCATTGTCACTGAATATGCTGGTGCCAGCGATTTAGTGGTGGTTTCCGCTGCCGGTGATACTACCAATCGAATTCTCGCCATTATTGACGCGAAGGCCGACGATTTAGGCGTCGCCGAAGTGCTATTAAAGCAGCTCGAAAAATACCAACAGGGGCTGATTACTGAGTTACTTAATGGTGATATTCAAGCCCGTGTGCTTGAGCAATCGCAGCATGATTTCAAACGTTGGTGGGCATGGCTGAATGGCGAAGAAGAAATTACCCGCCGTCCTGAGTTATTGTCATACGGCGAGCTTTGGAGTGCTCGTTTGCTGTCGGCGTTGCTACAGCAACAAGGTGTCACCTCGGATTACATTGATGCGCGCACATTCTTGGTTGCTGATGATGCGCCTGAGCCACATATTCGTGTGCCCGTTTCGCGAGCAGGCCTGTTAAATCGCATTGCGCCTCACCCTGGTACCCGCTTTATTGTCACCGGCTTTATTTGCGCCGACCCTGACGGCAACTCATTGATTCTTGGCCGTAACGGCAGTGACTATTCGGCAACGCTGGTGGGTAGCCTGATTGACTCCAAGCAAGTCACCATTTGGAAAGATGTTGCTGGTGTGTACTCTGCCGATCCCCGCAAAGTTGAGCGCGTGGTGAGCCTGCCAATTTTAGATTGGCAAGAAGCTGAAGAACTAGCCCGCTTGGGCAGCCCAGTACTGCATCCGCGTACGTTCCAACCGGTTAATCGCGAGCGTATGGTAATTGCTGTGCGTTCCAGTTTGAAAGTTGAGAATCAACAAACACGAATTGGCCAATACGAAGATACTGAACCAAAAGGTAAGGTGCTAACGTCATTAGCTGACGTGGTTTTGTTCCGAGTTGATTTAAGCGATGCCAAATTGGTCCAGCAGTTCGAAGATCTTGACCTCACCCCATTGATTAGCTGGAACGAAATTGCCCAGCACCATGCTTATTATGCTTATCACCAAAACCATTTGGAGTTTTTGGAGCGCTGGCTGGAGCAAGTCGACAAGGCCGATCACGTGGTACAAATGCAAGGCTACTCAATGATTGCGTTGGTGGGTAATCGCATTCAAGAAACTGACCAGTACAGCACCTTCAAAACTGAATTAAGTGCGCAGAGCTTGCGCCGTTTGGCATTTTCGCCAGACAGCAACGCGGTCATTGCCATTCTTGAGCAGAAGCTTGATAACCGCTTACTCAACCGCTTGCACAGTCAGCTATTTAATTACCGCCGCAGCCTTGGTGTTCTCGTAGTCGGTCGCGGCAACATCGGTAGCGCGTGGTTATCGCTCTATCGCCGTTTGCGTGAGCGTATCAATGAGCAAATGGATGTGCGTATTCTCGGCATCTTAAACTCAACGCGTATGTGGCTCGATTACAATGGTCTGGAGCTGGATGACTGGCAGGCGAGCTTCGATAAGTTCGCGCGCCCATACGAACTGAGTCAGCTCATTCCAGAGTTGCCAAATGCGCCGTGTGACGAACTCGTGATGCTCGATTTAACCGATTCTGTTGCGGTTGCTCAGCTTTACCCAAGTTTCTTTGCAAACGGGTTACACATTATTAGTGCGAACAAGCGCGCTGGTGCTTCAGGCGAATCCCAATACAATGAAATTCGTACCATTCAACGAGAGTACGAGCGTGAGTGGTATTACAACACCACAGTAGGTGCGGGTTTACCGCTGAACTATGCATTGAATGATCTACGGAACTCAGGCGATACCATTCGCAGTATTTCAGGTATTTTTTCAGGCACCATGAGTTGGTTGTTCGAAAACTTTAATTCAGAAGTGAAGTTCAGTGACCTGGTACGTGAAGCGAAAGCGCGTGGTTTGAGTGAGCCTGATCCACGTGAAGATTTAACCTGCCAAGATATCGTGCGCAAATTGCTCATTTTGGCGCGCGAAATCGGCTTGAAGTTGGACTGGAAAGACATCGATGTCGAAAGCCTTCTGCCAGAACAATTAGAAGATATTTCACTAGAAGAGTTTATGCAGCGTTTGCCTGAACTGGATGACGCCATGCATCATCTGTACACCGATGCGCAGCAGACTCAGAAAGTACCACGCTTGCTAGCAAGCTTCGCTGTGCAAGACGATGACAGCGTTCGCGCTCGTGTGGGTATTGAGTACATTCCAGAAGGTGACATGCTGGCAAACTTAATTCCAGGCGAGAATATTTTCGTGATTTATACCGACTGGTATCACGAAATGCCGTTGGTTATTAGCGGCCCAGGTGCTGGTAAAGAAGTGACTGCGGGTGGTGTTCAGTCTGACTTGAACCAGTTGCTGAGTCGTCTCAGCAACCGGCATCAAGGTTAATACCGTTCTTTAGAAGCTTGGGTTAGAAAATCGAGTCGTCGTCACTAAAGATATTTTTTGACGACGACTTCGCATCTGCATACTCTGTCGGCGCCGTGCCAGGCAAGAAATATTCGAATCGCGTGGTATAGTCATTTTTACGACTAAGCTTGCCTGTCGCCAAGTCAATGCGCGCCATCACCAAACCTGGTGGTACTTGGAATGGCTCAATCGTGGCATCTTCAAGCGCCGTTTCCATGTAATCAATCCACATCGGCAGTGCCGTTTTCGCACCTGCCTCAGTGCCTGAAATTGGCTGCTCATTACTGTCGAGATTCTCATTCATCGTGGTACTACCAAGTGCACGCTCAAGGTTATCAAAACCAACCCATGCGGTTGTCACAAGACCACTCACAAACCCAGAGAACCAGGTATCTTTGACATCGTTCGTAGTACCTGTTTTGCCGACAATGTTACGCCCTGCTAAATCGACAATTGGTTTTGAGCGTTGAATTCGCCATGCAGTACCATTCCAACCAGTACGATGCTGCCAGCTACCGCCACCCCATACTGCTGAATTCATCGCTTCAGTAACTAAGTAAGCATTCTGCTCAGAGATAACTTGCGGTGCTTGCACCACTTCTCGTGTTTCTTCTTCACAAAGTACGCAAGCAACCGCTGGACGAGCGGTATAAACCACCTCGTCGTTGTTATCGACAATACGTTCAATAAAGTATGGATTAACCAAGTAACCGCCATTTGCAAACACCGCGTAGCCGCGTGCGACTTCTAATGGCGTCATGGAGGCTGAACCGAGCGACAACGACTCGTTGCGTGGCAATTCATCAATGGCAAAGCCAAACCGCGTTAAATACTCAACCGTCGTATCAATGCCCATCGAACGCATCAAGCGCACCGATACAACGTTCTTCGATTTCGCCAGCGCTTGGCGAACACGAATAGGCCCTTCGTATACATCAGGTGAATTACGCGGACGCCAAGCAATACCACTACCCGGATTCCATTGATTGATTGGTGCATCGTTTACTAACGTCGCTAACGTAAAGCCGTTCTCAAGCGCTGCTGAATAAATAAACGGCTTAATGTTTGAACCAGCTTGACGTTCGGCCTGAATGGCACGGTTGTATTGGCTGATAGCAAAGCTGTAACCACCCACCGCGGCAGCGATACTACCGTCCTGCGGGCGCAGTGAAATAATGGCGCCACTTGGCTCTGGTATTTGTGCTAAGCGAAGCCCTTGCTCAGTGCCACGGATACGGATGAGTTCGCCCGGCGCCAAAACATCTGCAGCCACTTGCGGCGCTGGCCCTTGACGATCAGCGTGCATATAAGGACGTGCCCAAGCAAGTCCTGACCATGGTAATTCGCGTGGCTCGCCACTGGCGGTTAATACCTGCGCAGATTGCTCAGAAACACTCAAAACGACCGCTGGAACGGTCAATCCAATTGATTCTTGGTTACGCAGGAACTCACGAATCGCATCAATTTCCCAAGCGTCTTCATTTGGTTGCCAAAGCACTTGCTCCGCACCACGGTAACCGTGACGTTCGTCGTAACCATGCAAATTCAACTGCACCGCTCGCTGTGCCGCACGCTGCTGCTTCGCATTCACCGTAGTGTAAACCTTAAAGCCAGAGTTGTAGGCAGCGTCTTCGCCATAACGCGCTACCATGTCGGCTCGCACCATTTCCGCCAAATACGGCGCACTCATGGTCACTTCGGCGCCGTGCAAACGTGTGTCGATGGGTTCAGCTAACGCAGCTTCATAATCAGCTTCAGTAATGACGTTTTCATCCAGCATTCGACCGAGTACCACAGCTCGGCGTTCACGCGCGCGCTCAGGGTTCGAAATAGGATTCATGGTAGACGGAGCTTTTGGTAAACCTGCGATCATTGCCATCTGCGCGAGGGTTAAATCTTGCACATCTTTACCGTAATAAACTTGTGCTGCGGCGCCAACGCCGTGAGCGCGGTGACCGAAAGTGATTTTATTCAGGTACAGCTCTAAGATTTCATCTTTGCTGAGCTCTTTTTCCATGCGCAATGAAATAAATGCTTCTTTTATTTTTCGCGTCCAGGTTTGCTCAAAGCTCAAATAAAAATTTCGCGCTAACTGCTGCGTGATGGTACTACCGCCACCTTGTATTTCACCTGTACTAATTAGTAGAGCGAAAGCGCGCGCAACCCCGATAGGATCAATACCGAAGTGATCGTAAAAGCGTTGATCTTCGGTAGCGAGAAAAGCATTGATAAGTGGTTGAGGAATATCTTCTAATTTGAGAGGAATTCGACGAATTTCGCCGAACTGCGCAATCATTTCGCCGTCGGATGAATAAACCTGCATTGGTGTTTGCAAGCGTACTTCTTTGAGTTCAGCCACACTCGGTAAGTCGTCTTCCCAGTAGAAGTACAAACCAGCTACGGCTATGGAACCCAAAATAGCCAGCGCCACTCCGACGCCAAGCACCCACTTAAAAATCTTCAATGAAAGCCCCTTTTATTCCTTTCGACTATACTGTTTTACAGGTTGCGCAATTATCGTTCATATTATAGAAAGATAAGGACAGAAACGTAATGTTTATTTAGATTGTGCAAAGAACTTTGCACAATGCTTACCTTTCTGCTTAATATGAGGTTCGGCATAGAACAATTTTAATAATATAATGCCATCAATACCGGTCCAATTCAGGGGAGCATTATGGGGCTATTTGGTCTGGGAAAAAAGCCAGGTCTGGGAATTGATATCGCTTCGGATGCAGTAAAGGCAATTGAACTCGTGCCTAGCGGCGATACTTACGACATTACACATGTTGCAGAAGTATCACTTCCAAAGAATTTAATTACAGACGACGAAATTTCGGATATCGAGAAGCTTGCTAAGATGATTACGCAGGTGCGTAAGCGTATGGGCAGCACGCGTGTCGCTGTGGCCGCCGTATCAGGTACGCAAGCAATATCGAAGCAGGTGCCGATGAGTCTCGATTTAGATGATGAAGCCATTGCTGAGAAAATTGAAAGTGAGGCTGAAGCGCTTATCCCGTTCCCCATTAACGAAGTGCGTTACGATTTCGAAAGCCTTGGTGAGCATCAAACCATGCCAGGGCAGCAACGCGTTCTCGTTACTGCAACCCGAACCATCAGTGTCGACAGCCGCGTTCAAGCGCTTGAAGGCGCAGGCTACAAAGTTGCCATTATGGATGTCGACAACCAAGCCATCACTCGCGCTTGCAGTCATTTATTACCGCACATGCACCCTGAGGTGCTTGAGAGCAAGTTGCCGTATTTGATACTCGATATCAGCACCAGCGCCATTCAAATTATTGTTGTCCATCAAGGTGAGGTTGCGTTTCAACGCCCACAATCTGGTGGTTTAACACCGTTACTGAGTGCGCTTGACGAAGACGGTAGCATCGACCATGGCGAGATTATGGCGAAGCTCCGCTCTGGTGATATTGACGATTTTCCAACGCTGATTATTCAAGACTTCTTGAGTAACCTGTGGAACCAAGTTAGCCGTAACGTTCAGATATATCAAAGCAATGCTGCTGACAAAGGCTTTGCCGCTATCTTGTTGATAAACACTGGCGCCATGCTGCCGATGATTACCGAAGCCTTGAGCGAACAAGTTGAGTACCCTGTACATGCACTAAACCCCTTTGAGCATTTTATTTTGCCAAGTAAGTTTTCGCATTTACAAAATCACGGGCCACGTTTCGTTGAATCGATTGGCCTTGCGCTACGGAGTTTTGCAACATGGCACATGTAAACCTACTCCCTTGGCGCGAAACAGCTCGCCAACGCGCGAAAACCCGCTTCGGCATTCATGCTGGTGTCGCCGTTGGTATTGCCGGAATTATCTTTGGTGCTGCCTACATGGTCATTGGTGATTACAAGAGCTACCAGCAGCGGCGTAATAACTTCTTACAGTCACAAATTCAAATTCTTGATGCACAAATTGCTGAAATCAACAGCATTAACAAGAAGAAACAAGAAATTTTGAATCGGATTAAGCTGATTCAATCGCTGCATGAAGATCGGAATACAGCCATTACTATCTTTAATGAATTGACTGAGCGTACGCCAGATGGGGTTTATCTGCATTCACTTGAAAAACGCGATTTGCAGCTGATCATTAGTGGTCGTAGCATCTCAAATAATCGAGTTTCTGAATTTTTACGTGATTTGAAATCATCTGCCGTATTCGCCGATCCCGAATTACGCAATGTTGTTTCAGCGAGCTCAGGTTCGCGCAGCAGAGCACGCGGCATTGACGCGAACTCAGATTACGATGCATTTTCATTGGTGGTGACGATTGTTCCACCAACAACCACGGAGGCGAAGAAATAATATGAGTATGGATAGCCTACGTGAACTCGATATTAACGAATTGCCATTCTGGCCACGCCCATTCCGAATTGCCATTTTAGTGATTATTGCAATTGCGGTACTTGGTCTTAGCTATCATTTTATTTTAGCCGACGAATGGGCTAGCTATAAACGCGAAGTCGCAAAAGAATCGCAATTAAAACTAGATTACCAAACCAAGTATCAAACAGCGGTTAATCTACCGTTGTATCGGAAACAGCTTGAGCAGCTAAACAGCGATCTTGAAACGCTATTAGCAATGTTACCGAACGATGATGAAACGCCAAAATTGTTAGATGACATTAGTTTAATTGGTACCAAAAGTGGCTTGCGATTTGATCGTATTGAATGGCTGATGCCACAACCACGCGAGTTTTATACAGCACTGCCAATGCGAATTGAACTCAAAGGTGCTTATCATCAAATTGGTGATTTTGTCGGACAGATGTCGAGCCTTGATCGCATCATTAGTGTGAAAGATTTCAAAATGCAGTTACAAGACGAAGAAGGCACTTTGAGCCTGTCGGTTAATGCCGAGACTTATCGTCAACAAACGTTGAGGGCGCAACCATGATGAAAAAATTAGTGGTGTCGCTGGCTGCGTTTGGTTTATTAGCAGGCTGCGCACCAACTGGGCATCAAGATCTAGAGCAGTTTACTGCCGAGGTTCAGCAAAATGCAAAACCAGGTATTAGCCCACCTCCTGAATTGCCGGAGCTCGAGCGCATTCAATATACTGGCGCAGATATTCGCAACCCGTTCCAGCCTACCCCGTTGCGCGATAACACAGCACAAGCTGCTGGTCAGAACTGTCCGCAACCGACACTAGGCTCACCGAAAGGCGGCTTAGAGGGTGTTGCGTTAGACCAGTTAGCGTTGAGTGGCACCATGCGTTCTGGCAACGGCCAATTACTCGCCCTGTTGGTCTCGAACGAGGGTAAATTATTCCGCGTACAACGTGGTGATTTTATTGGTCTTGATAACGGCCGCATCACTGCAATTACTCCACAACAAATTTCGATTCGTGAATGGTTAGCAACTGGCGATGGTTGCTGGCAACAACGCGACGTATCGTTAACCTTGCTGAACTCGCAAAGGAGCTCGAACTAATGAAGCACTTAATCCGTACCTTATGTCTACTGCTGTTGATGCCCCTTGCGGTGTCGGCCAATGAGCTCTTACGGGTTGAGCAGATTGCGCTAAATAAAGATCGATTTAATCTTGAAGCGCACTTTTCAAAACGTGTCGAGTCGCCTGTTGTTACCCGTAGCAGTAATAAGAATCTTCATGAGTTTTTATTACTTGGTACTAGCGCCAACATGCCTAATGGCCGTTTAGACCTGCCCAATCACCCGTTACTTGACTATGTCGAGGTTGAACAACAACGCGAAGACCTTATGCTGCGCGTTTATACCAAAAAGCCACTCGAAAACCTGATGAGTCGCTTTGGCGAAGTGATGGTTTTAGTGTTTGTCGCACCGAAAGACGGTAGTGAACCAGCTCAATCGACAGCTACTCCGGCTGCTGATAAGCCTGCTGCAAGCAAGCCAGCTCCTGCGAAGCCTGCGCCTGCCAAGCCCGCGAAACCAGAACCAGAGAAAGCTGTTGAAAGTAAGCCTGCACCGGCGAAAACAGCACCAGTGAAAGCGGAAACAAGTAAGCCCGCTGAGAAACCACGTGCTGAGGTTCGTACCGATAGCAAGCAAGTACCTGAAAAAGCAGCGGTAACCAACATCAATTTCTTCCGCTTACCGAACGATGTGGGGCAAGTGAGTATTGCCTTAAACAAAGACAATGTTGAACACGAAGCACGTATGCGCGGTAACGAGCTTGAGTTAGTTCTTTACGATACCGAGTTACCAGAAGACCTTTTATATGTGCTTGATGTGAGCCAATTTGCAACGCCCGTGGCTTATGTTGAAACCTTCCGTGATGGTCGTCATAGTCGCATTAAAATTGTTGGTAAGCGTAAATTTAAACATCAACTTGAGCAAATTGATGGTTACTTACGTTTAAACCTTGCCGAAGCGCCACAAGTGGATGCGCAAGAAGCCACCGCAAAATCAAGTCAAAAACCAATCTCGCTGAACTTCCAAGACGTTCCAGTACGTCAGTTATTACAAATTTTAGCTGACGAGAATAACTTGAACTTGGTTGCGAGTGAATCAGTGCAAGGTAACATCACGTTACGCTTAGAGAACGTGCCTTGGGAACGTGCACTTGAAACAATTCTACGCGTGAAAGGCCTCGACAAGCGTTATGACGAGAACATTCTGATTGTTGCTCCAGCTGCAGAACTTGCACAACGCGAAGCCGAACAACTAGAAAGCCAGCAACGCATGCAAGAACTCGCACCACTAGAGAGTTCTTACATTCAAATTAACTATGCAAAAGCCGAAGAGATTGCGCAGATTCTGCGTACTGACAGCTCAGATCTGCTGTCAACACGCGGCGCAGTGACTGTTGATGAGCGTACGAACACCTTATTAGTGCGCGATACGCCAGAACAGATTGATACGGTGAAAGCGATGGTTGCAGTGCTTGATGTGCCTGTGAAGCAAGTCATTATTGAAGCTCGCATGGTCACCGTACGAGATAATATTAGTGATGAGCTTGGTATTCGTTGGGGAATTACCGAACCTGCATTAGATACTTCAGTGCCACCACCGTGGGGTACTGGTACCAACGTTACTGGCGATTTCAATGTGAACTTACCAATCGCTTCACCGGCAGCCACTATTGGTTTCCAGGTTGCGAAGCTCGCAGACGGCCGATTACTTGACCTTGAATTGTCAGCTCTTGAGCGTGAGAACAAAGGTGAGATTATTGCTAGCCCGCGTATCACTACGGCTAACCAGAAAGAAGCCTACATTGAACAAGGTACTGAAATTCCATACGTTGAGAGTGCTTCTTCAGGTGCAACGTCTGTTCAGTTCAAAAAGGCCGTGTTGGGCTTGACTGTGACGCCGCAAATCACGCCTGATAATCGTGTGATACTTGATTTAGTGATTACCCAAAATACGCGTGGTGAAACGGTAAGCACGCCAACCGGTCCTGCGGTATCCATTGATACGCAAGAGATCAGCACGCAGGTGTTGGTTGAGAACGGTGAAACGATTGTATTGGGTGGTATTTATCAGCAACAAATCTTGAACGATATTTCAAAAGTACCGTTGCTGGGTGATATTCCTTACGTTGGTGTGTTGTTCCGTACCGACAGCCAAGTTAACGAAAAGCGTGAATTGTTAATTTTCGTCACGCCTCGAATTGTAACGAATACGCCGTAAACCTTGCTTATGTAGCTGTGACTTGCGATAATCGCGCATCTTTTTGGTTGGGTAAAGGAAGGTCTTGAGACACTCCGGATTCCGTGAGTCACAGCTAGTTAAATAAGTGAAGTAACACATCAATATGGCTGAAAAACGTAACATTTTCTTAGTGGGCCCTATGGGCGCTGGTAAAAGCACAATTGGGCGACAACTAGCCCGACAACTCCATCTCGAATTTTTTGATTCTGACACCGAAATCGAACGTCGTACCGGCGCCGATATCGCTTGGGTGTTTGAGTTAGAAGGCGAAGATGGCTTTCGCTTACGCGAAGAAAAAGTTATCGAAGAACTCACAGAGAACACCGGTATCGTGCTCGCGACTGGTGGCGGCTCTATCTTAAGCAAAGAAAGCCGTAACCGACTTTCAGCTCGAGGCGTGGTGGTGTATCTGCAAACGACTATTGAGAAGCAGCTCGCCCGTACACAACGCGACAAACGCCGCCCATTGATTGCTGAGGCAGATAATCCGCGTGAAGTGCTCGAGAACCTCGCTGAATTACGGAATCCGCTGTATGAAGAAATTGCTGACATTGTTGTGCGTACAGACGAACAAAGCACCAAGGTTGTGATTGATCAAATTATCGAAAAAGTAGGTTTATAACTTACTAGGCTTTTTATTTCGGAGGCGCTCATGCAGAACACCACACAGCAAATCATCGTGGGTTTGGGTGAGCGCAGCTATCCTATCGATATTGGTGCAGGGTTGCTCTCGCGCACACCTTTGTTCGAGCAACTACCACAACAAGTCTTACTTCTCTCAAACACCGTGGTTGACCCGTTGTATGGCGACCAAGTACGCGCGAAATTAGAGCAGCATACACTCGTCACGCACCTCATTGAGGATGGTGAAAGCGCCAAAAGCTTCACCAATTTTGAAGCCATAATAGACACATTAATTCGTCACAACTTTAACCGTGACTGCGCCATCATTGCGCTCGGCGGGGGTGTTGTCGGCGATTTAGCCGGCTTTGTTGCGGCAACGTACCAACGCGGTGTCGCTTTCTATCAAATTCCGACCACGCTGTTAGCACAAGTCGACTCATCGGTTGGTGGCAAAACCGCAATTAATCACACCGGTGGTAAAAATTTGGTTGGTGCGTTTTATCAACCACAAGCCGTGTTGATTGATACCGACTGCTTGAAGACGCTAAACGCACGTGATTATGCCTGTGGCTTAGCCGAAGTGGTGAAGTACGGCATCATTGCTGATGCTGAGTTCTTTGCTTGGTTAGAAGCACATCAGAACGAACTGAATAAACGCGATGCAGCAGCGCTGACCTACGCCATCCAACGTAGTTGCGAAATTAAGGCTGAAGTCGTTGCAGCTGATGAACGCGAGCAATCGGTGCGCGCACTCTTGAACCTCGGTCACACCTTTGGCCATGCCATTGAGGCGGCTCATTATGAAAGTTGGAGACACGGCGAAGCAGTTGCCGCCGGCACCATCGTTGCTGCGTACCTGATGCATCAACAAGGCCGACTCAGTAGTCATGAGTTCACCCGCATCGAAACACTCTTGCAACAACTAAATTTGCCGATACGTGCCCCAGAAATGCCATTAGAGCGCTGGCAGACCTTCATGCAACGTGATAAAAAAGTACAAGCCGGTGTGGTTCGGTTAGTGCTACCAACAGCTATCGGACAAGCATGTCTTGAGCCTTGGTCAGATTGGCAAGCAATTGGTAATGCCATTGCGGCCATGAGCCACCCAGAAGCACACAGCCCTTTATTATAAAATGAGCCGAGTAGCATGACGAAGCAGCGCGCCTTTCTGAAATGGGCAGGCGGTAAGTACAACCTCATTGAGTCAATCACCGCGGTTTTGCCTGAAGGCAATAAGCTGATTGAGCCATTTGTTGGCGCTGGCTCAGTATTTCTGAATACTGACTATCCGAAATACTTACTCAACGATGTGAATCCTGACTTAATCACCCTGTTTAAGTTTGTGAAGCGGCGCCCAAAGCGTTTCATTGAAGACGCTCGTAAGTTGTTTTGCATGGCGAACAACACGCCAGAGGCATACTATGCGCTGCGCCAACAGTTTAATGCCAGTACTGACCCGTACGAGCGTTCGTTGTTGTTCTTGTATCTCAATCGCCACGGTTATAACGGGTTGTGTCGCTATAATTTATCGGGCCAGTTCAATGTTCCGTTTGGACAATACCAGCGTCCGTATTTCCCCCAGGCAGAGATTGAGTTTTTCGCCGAAAAAGCACAGCGTGCGACATTTACTTGCATGGGCTTTGAGCAAGTATTTCGTCGAGCGCGCAAAGGCGATGTGGTTTATTGCGATCCGCCCTATGCACCGCTGAGTTTAACCGCGAACTTTACCAGTTATGCTTGTGGTGGCTTTGGTATGGATGACCAAACCGAATTAGCTCGTCGTGCAGAACATACGGCGAGAAAACGAGGCATTCCGGTGGTTATTAGTAATCACGACACTGAGTTTACTCGGTTACTTTATAAAAAAGCCGAATTAGAAAGCCTGCAAGTGGCGCGGTTCATTAGCCCGAAAGGCGATAGCCGCGGCAAGGTTGCGGAACTCTTGGCGCTGTATCAGCATGACCGCAATAATGTTGTTGCCCTTACCCCGGAAATAAGACCTGAATTACGGAAGCGTTTACGATGAACTGGCAGTTAAAATCTTTTGCTGAACTCTCGATCACCGAGCTGTATGACATTATTCAACGCCGCGAACAGGTGTTTGTGGTGGAGCAAACCTGCCCCTATTTAGATGCCGATGGTAGTGATGTTAACGCCCTGCATTTGTGGGCCGATAGCGATACAGAAACAGTCGTTGCCTACGCTCGTATCTTTCTTGGCGAAGGTAGTGATGGCTACAGCCGTATCGGTCGTGTTCTCACTGCACAGTCGGTTCGTCGTTTGGGGTTGGGTCGCGAGCTAATGCAACGCGCACTGGATGTTTGCCATACCTATACACCACAACTGCCAATTCGCTTAGGCGCCCAAGTGTATTTGCGCGCATTCTATGAAAGCTTTGGCTTTGTTGCCATTAGCGAAGAATACTTGGAAGACGACATTCCGCACATTGATATGGAACGTCAACCATGAGCGACACCCCATCCGACAGCGCCTTCGTTCTTGAACAAAGCGCGGAAGGGTTACAACTACGTTGGTTAGACCAACCAAAAATGCACCCGCTGCGCATTGATTTCTTAACTGGTAAAACCGCCTTTCGTGCGGCGCAAGCGCGCATCAAAGATGAAGCCATTGCGCGTGCCTGTGGTCTTAGCAAACTAAAAAACCCAAGCATTTTAGACGCAACGGCAGGCCTAGGTCGCGATGCGCAAGTGTTAGCACAATTAGGCGCAACCGTTGGCTTAAACGAACGCCACCCGATTGTGAAGCAGCTACTTGCCGACGCCTTAACACGGTTACATCAAGCCATGCCAGAGTGGCAGCATCGGCTATACTTGGTAGACGTAAGCAGCTTAGACGACATTGAAGACGACAGCTTTGACGTGGTTTATTTGGACCCGATGTACCCTAAAGGTGATCGCAAAGCCAAAGCAGCCGTAAAGAAAGACATGCAAATGTTTCAGCAGCTTGTCGGCGCCGATGAAGATGCCGATGAATTGTTGCAACCTGCGCTACGAATAGCTCGTCAGCGGGTGGTGGTAAAGCGCCCCCAGCATGCTGACTTTTTAGCGGGTGTTTCGCCGCATGCCCAAGTGGTTAGCAAGAAACACCGCTTTGACCTTTATTTTCCGGAGCAACATGATGATTAAAACGAATGACAGAATTCCTGCTGGTACGCTAACTGCGCTTGGCGAAGTAGGTATGCAGCAATTTAACCCTGCTGAGTTATTTGCCAAAGGCACCCACGTGTTATTTGCCGTACCGGGCGCGTTCACTCCAACCTGTTCTGAAAAGCATTTACCAAGCTTTGTGAAGCACGCCAATGACTTGCGCGCGCAAGGCGTTCAAACCATTGCTTGCGTGGCGGTCAACGACGCTTTTGTGATGAAAGCTTGGGGCAAGGCGCTAAATGTTGATGATAGCGTGATGCTGCTTGCAGACGGCGATGCGTCGTATCACCAACAATTGGGTTTAATTAAAGAAACCGGCAGCTTTGGCGGTACCCGCGCTGAGCGATATGCCATGGTCATTACCGACGGCGTTATCACCCATTTGTTTGTTGAAGACGAGAAAACCTACGGCGTCAGTAGCGCTGAGCACGTGCTCGAAGCCCTGCAAGGTTAATGCCGTGTCGCAGTCTGTCGTACATGATGTGATTGTGATTGGGGCCGGCGCTGCTGGCCTGCATTGTGCGGCAACTGCAGCAAAGCGTGGTCGACGGGTACTGGTGCTCGATCACGCCAAGCAAGCCGGTAAGAAGATTTTGATCTCGGGCGGTGGTCGCTGCAATTTTACCAATATGTACGCCAGCCCCGAGAATTACCTCTCTGAAAATCCGCATTTTTGTAAATCGGCACTAAGCCGTTATACCCAGTGGGATTTCATTGGGTTAGTCAACGATTACGGTATTGCCTACCACGAGAAAACACTCGGGCAGTTATTTTGTGATAACAGTGCCAAAGATATCGTCAATATGTTGATGAAAGAGTGCAGCAAACACGGCGCCCACGTGCAATTACGCACCGAAGTATTAAGCGTCGAGCACACGGCTGATGGCTATGTGGTGAATACCTCGCAGGGATTGTTGCAAGCTGAAAAAATTGTTGTTGCTTGTGGCGGGTTATCCATGCCAAAACTCGGCGCAACCCCGCTCGGTTATCAGCTCGCCGAACAATTTGGTCACCGTATTGTGCCCGTGCGTGCAGGGTTAGTACCGTTTACCCTGCATGAGACTGACAAGCAACGCTACGCCGAACTCTCTGGGCTCTCGGTTGATGTCGTTGCCAGTAATCAGCGCGCCAGCTTCAAAGAGGCCATGTTGTTCACCCATCGCGGCGTGTCAGGTCCTTCCATGCTACAAATTTCGTCATATTGGCACCCTGGCGAACCTGTAGAAGTCAATCTGCTTCCTAACGAGGACGCGTTCGCTAAACTTAATGAGCTGCGCCAGAGCCGACCGCGGATGAGTTTACGCACCGCCGTTCAGGAATGGTTTCCCAAACGCCTTGCACTCACCTTGTGCGAGCAGTATCAGTGGCCGGATAAGAATCTTGCTGACTGCAATAATGCGCTACTTCAACAAGTTGCGGACACCCTGCACCAATGGCCCTTAAAGCCAAATGGCACGGAGGGCTACCGTACTGCAGAAGTCACTCTCGGTGGCGTTGATACCGACGAAGTGAGTTCGAAAACCATGGAAAGCCGCTTGCAACCCGGCTTGTATTTCATTGGTGAAGTACTCGATGTCACCGGTTGGTTAGGTGGTTACAATTTCCAGTGGGCGTGGTCGAGCGGCTGGGTTTGCGGCGAGAGCGTTTAACCCGCTTTATCACTGCAGCGAAAGAAAACGTCATGGTCTGTGATCTACGCAATTGTGCATTCAGTACTATACTCAACACTAAGAACTGTTTTCATACTGCTTCACTCTGGAGAATTCCCCCATGAAAAAGTCTATCGGTTTACTGTCTGCCCTGGCGCTATCCACCCTGTGTTCTCAAACCGTATTCGCGCAGGACGAAAAAGCGGCGCTAGTCCCGCTACCTTCACTTGACGATTTTACGCGGGGTGACGATGGTTGGGCGGTCGGCCTTGGCTTGGGTGTTGAATATGAATCAGCGTATGAAGGTTCTGATGAATTCGGCTTCGAAATCGACCCTGCTGGCGCGGTACAATGGCGCACAGGTGACAATATCTTCTACTTCGCCGGTGAAGCGCTAGGTTGGCGCGGTCTTCGCGATGACGTCTGGTTGTTTGAAGCTACCGTGGGTTTCGATGAAGGCCGTGAAGAGGCTGATTCGGACGACGGCCGCTTGAATGGCCTCGGCGACTCAGATGAAGGAGCTGAATTTGTGCTGCAAGCGCGCCGTGCCTTTAATGCCGACTGGCGTTATTGGCTTGATGGTCGCATCATCGCGAGCGAAGACGGAAATCTCGGTTTGTTTGGCGTCGGTCGTCGTTTCGGTGAGCAAAACGATGGCACTGGTTCTGAATTAGCGGTTGTTGCCGTTTTTCACGATAGCGATCGTGCCAATAAAGATTTCGGCATTACCGCCGCACAATCAACCGCATCAGGTCTACCTGCCACCAACTTAGATAGTGGCATTCGTTCGGTTGGGGTGCATTATAATTATCGTCAATATGTTGCCGAAAACTGGCTGATTTTCGTTGAAGGCCTTTATGAGCACTACCTGGGCGATGTTGCGGATAGCCCGATTACCCGGAACAACTATGAAGCCGAATTAGGCGTCGGTTTCATCTACATATTCTAGATCACTCGACGTATCGCTCAGGCTAGCAAAGTTTAAGGGTACTCTGCATTCCTGAGCGAATTTAAAGGGCGCGAGCGCGAAAGCGTTTGCCCTTAATTTTATCGTTATTGATGAGGTTGAGCGCGTGCTTGGCAGCGCCCTGTTCAACGGTAACAAACGCCCAATTACTCTGAACTTTAATTTTTCCAATGTGTTGCATGGTGAGCTTATTATCGCGCGTCAGTGCGCCAACAATATCACCAGGGCGTAATTTGTCTTTCTTGCCGCCACTTAACTGTAACGTCACCCAGTCCGATTGCAGTGGTTTGCTCGCTGCTGGTGCAGTCGGTAATGGCTGCAACTGAATCGGCTTGGCAAAATCATCTTCCAACAGACGCAACTTGTAGTCATCTTGAGCACCCACTAGGGTTATTGCGAGCCCTTCGGCGCCAGCACGACCGGTACGACCAATGCGGTGGGTATGGGTGTCAAGATCATGGGCAATATTCACGCTAATTACCAAATCGAGTTCGGCAATATCAAGCCCGCGGGCCGCAACATCTGTCGCCACCAACACGCGAGCACTGCCGTGACTAAATTGCACCATGGTTTGATCACGATCTTTCTGTTCAAGGTCACCATGTAGCGCGAGCGCACTAAAGCCTTTGCCAATAAGCTTATCCGCTATTCGCTGTGCTTCCGCTTTGGTATTGCAGAACACCATGCAGTTTTGTGGCTGCTGGTTCAATAAGATTTGCTGCACCGCATACGCCGAATCGGTGTCATCTAATTGGTAAAACACTTGGCTTATTTTAGCTTGAGTTGGCGCTTCAGCTACTTTGAGCAGTTGCGCATTCTTCGATACTTGTTCAGCTAACTGTTTAATACCCTTTGGATAAGTCGCACTAAATAAAAGGTTCTGACGGGAATTCGGCGTTTTCGCGACAATTGCACGAAGCTCATCTTGAAAGCCCATTTCGAGCATTCTATCGGCTTCGTCTAGCACTAATGTTTGCAGCTTGGCGAAGTTCAGACGGTTTTGATTCACATGATCAAGTACACGCCCAGGCGTTCCTACCAATACATGAGCACCGTGCTCTAACGAGGTTATTTGGTGCCGTGTTGGTACCCCGCCACAAAGCGTCAATACCTTTAAGTTCGCCATGTTCTTGGCGAGCTTACGAATCGCTTCAGCCACCTGCTCAGCCAGCTCGCGGGTTGGGCACAGTACTAAGGCTTGTGGCGCAAATTCAGTCACATCAAGTTTGGCGAGTATTCCCAAAGCAAATGCGGCGGTTTTGCCGGATCCTGTTTGTGCCTGTACCACCACATCATCACCGCGCAGTATCAACGGCAAACTCATCGCTTGAACCGGTGTCATCTGCTGATAACCTGCCTCGTTTAAGCTTTTGAGAAGCTCGTCATTAAGACCGACTTCTGAAAATTGTTGGATGACCGGCGTTGTGTTTGACATGGTGGGGTTCTTCTTGATCGGAAAATGAGGCGCAATTATAACAGACATGTACTGATTAATTGCTTAGATTTCTCGAATGGCGTGAGCCCATAGCTTGGCCGCTTTCGGCGATGGGTGGAAACCATCCTCTGCCATATAATCGGGCTCAAATGGAAAATTCAATGCGAGATACTCACACTCATTTTGTTCGCAGTGACGTTGCAATGCGTTATCTAAACGGCGAGCCTGCTGGCCAATAAACCAACGCAGCGGCTGCGGCAATGCAGGAAATTTATGCATGGGTGGCAATGCCGTAAACACAATACGCTTTGCACCGCGTTGTTCCCGCAAATGCTGTGTGAGCGCTTGTAAATCATGACGCCAATTGATGAGCGAGGTACGCCGAGTCACATCATTCACCCCTGCCGAAATTAATACCAAATCAAATGGCTCGGTCTCAGGTTGTTGCTGCGCTAACTTTAAAATACCCGCACAAGTTAAACTTGATTGCGCCCATAATTGCCAATGCACTTGATACTGTTCTGCCGCTCTGGCAACCAAATGACCACACACCGCTTCGTCTTGTGTAGCACAACCAACGCCTGCAGCAGCAGAGTCGCCAAGAACAAGTAATCGAAAATGGTTACTTTCACCCTGAACACCCGCACGAGCGCCTGTCGCTTCAGGCAAACGTAAGGTATTTTTGCGTACTTGCCGTCCTTGCCATATCAGCAAGGGCGCCAGTAGAACTATTGCGAGTTTCTGTAACATTGATTACTTCACATTACTGCGCGACGGCTTGTTGAACAACTTGTTTCAACTCAGCATATTCAACGTAACCTGGAATGGTTTGTCCGCCAACCATAATTGCCGGCGTTCCACGCAATTGAAAATCAGAGAATACCCGATAGTTACGCTCAATAATGGTTGGCGTCGCCTTCGGGCTATCTAATTGCGAGCGGGTTCCGGTTTTACGCGCAATTTGTTCGAGCGATTTACCGGTATGCAGACCGTTCTTTTTATAGAGTAGTTCATGCACTTCAGCAAACTGCTCACGCTGATTCTGCCATACATTCAAGGCAAAGTTTGCTGGGTTCAAGTTGCCCCCCTGTACACTTTGCTGACGCAGTGGTACCAATACATTAATCACTTTCACTTGTGGAAATTCTTCCACCAACTTCTGCAAGTGCGGCTCTAAACGTTTGCAGTATGGGCAATCATAATCTGTAAAGACAATAACCGGCACAGAGCCATTCTCAGCGCCAAACCATGGGTGTGCATCATCGTTATCAAGTAGCCACTTACCGTGATCACGCTGCGCCTGCTCGGCCGTTTTTTTGCTTGCAATGTATTGCTGCAAGCTATTTAACACACTTGGAATAACTTCTGGGTTTTGCTTCAGTAACTCGTTAATTTGCTCAAGTTGCTGGGTTTGATTTCCTGCTTGTTGTGCACTCGCGGCTGCGCTGACAACAAACAATATCGAAAATACTGTGCTTAAAAGGTACTTCATAACTTCTCCAATTTTTGCATCAATTGCGCCCACTTCAGACGCAACCATAAACCAGCCGGCGTTGATGCACCGGTGGTATACGAAACAATCTCGCCGTCGGCAATAATCACGACCGTTGGGGTCGCGTTAATTTGCCAACGACGTGCTAATTCACCGGTATTATCGTTTACTGTCGCAAACTGATAATCGTGGTGCCGCAAATAGCTGTTTACCCGGGCATCATTGCCAGAGCGAATAGCGATACTCATCACCTCATGATCACCGTCAAGCCAGTTGATGGATGGCGAAACCCAATCACACACAGGGCACCAGGTTGCCCAAAAGTACAATAAGACGGGTTGTTCATGACTGCGCGCGAGAACATCGTGCTGCTGTTCTTCAATCGTGACGACTGAAAGCGCATCAATTGGGCCGGATGGCAAACCACGACTGCGCCAGCTATCCACCGCAAAACTTATGGCAATAAAAATGGCAAGATAAACGGCTAATTGCTTAAGGAATTTCATTGGCGTGCCTGCTCAATTGCTTCAAGTACAGCGTTATCGGTTAGTATCACTGGCAACGCAATACCATTCGGTGCCCCGGGCCCATATACTTGATTAAATGGCACGCCGTAACGGTTATAGCTACGCAAATAGTCGGTGATTTGCTCACTTGGCCGCGTCCAGTCGCCCTGCATAAGCACGATATCATCCGAGCGCAAAGCACTCGCTACCGGCTCTTGTAACAACACACCAATTTTATTCGCTTTGCAGGTCACACACCAATCAGCAGTAACATCCACAAATACCACTTTGCCTTGGGTAACTGCGTTGGCAATGGCGTTTGGCTGCAGTGGCTGCCAAGCATGTTCCTCTAGCTGCTTCGGATGGCTCGTCCAACTACTGAGTAGCAAGCCAACACCGCTCAGCAACACCGTGACAGCGATGGCACCAATCACGCCCGCTTGCCCGAATCGACGGTAGGCTAATACCAGCGCCACTACCACAAATACGGCAACAATGAATGCGAACACGCCAGTGCTGACATGGTTGCTTAGCAAGCTAATTAGCCATGCTGTGGTCAGCAACAATAGCAACGCAAATATCCGATTCACCCATTTTAACCATGGGCCGGGTTTGGGGAGCTTCATTGCCACGCTTGGCCATACCGCAACGGCTAGCCATGGCAAAGCCATACCCGCGCCTAGGGCCACAAAAATAAGCAGAAGCTGTACGTTTGACGCCGCTAAGGCAAACGCGACGGCTGTGCCTAGAAACGGCGCAGTGCAAGGCGTTGCTAGCAAGGTGGCGAACATACCTTGAATGAAGTGCCCGAGTGTTGATTGGTCACCGCGGGTAGCTACCCACTGCTGCATACCCTGCGGCAGTTGAATGGTCCATAAACCACTCACGGAGAGAGCAAACAGGCCAATCACCAATGCCATGCCCCCAATAAAATACGGGTTCTGAAACTGAATGCCCCAACCAATGGCGTGTCCACCTAGCTTCAGTAGCATCAACATGACTGCCAGAATGACAAACGAGGTAATAATGCCAAGTGCGGAAGCGATAAATTGACGACGTACCTGACCACGCCCACGCTCAGCAATAATTACCGACTGTAGTTTTAATCCTAGTACCGGTAACACACATGGCATGATATTTAGGATCAAACCGCCCAGCAACGCAAGTGGCAGCATCATCCACCAGCTTGTTGACTCCGCAGGTTGCTGCACGCTACCCGCAATCGCTTCGGCGCTCATTTCTGCACGAATCAGCTTATCCGCTATGGTCACCTGGAGTGTCTCTCCAGTTAATTCAGGCTGTTCGAGCCAATGCGAAATTGCAAACCGAGCGGTTAACTCATTGCCTTGTTTCTGCTGCTCTAATAACGCAATAGTGAGATCAGCATAATCGTCACGCAAACTATCCACAAAAATACGTGGTTGTTGCCATTGCTTAGTATTCGTCACCGTCACCGCTAACTGTTGCTGCGACGCCGACCAAACCATTTCCGACACGCTAAGCTGTGGGTGATCACGATGCGGCAACGCACTTTGCGCTTGTTCATAGGCAAATAGCGCATCCATGTCGGCATTCAACTCACTTGGCATAAAGTTGAGAGCGAGTGGAAAGTCAGAAATTACGCAAATATTGGTACAGCTGGCTAAGGTCAGTAACCCTTGCAAGCTAACTGGCTGTTGCCAATCTGCCACGCTAATTTGCAGCGGGAAATTGATATCGCCTTGGTAACCTACCGTTTCGATGCCCTGCACGTCAAAACGTTCAGGCACTGGAAAGCGCCAAGAAATATCAGTGATATTACTGGAATCAGCTTGCCATGCCAGTTGCGGGGGCACGCCACCTTCACCGGGCGTTCGCCAATAGGTTTTCCAATCATCCGCGAGCTTTACCTGCAATAAGGCAGTTACTTGCTGTTGTTCAGAATTGGTTTTTCCCGGAATTAGCAACCGCACCTGAACTGGTGGGTGCTCTTCAAGTTGAATCCAGTCCGTCGCAACTTGAGCTTGGGCGCTAGCACTTAGCAGCCACAGCAGCATCGCAGCCAACCAGATTTTTGAAATGTATTTCATAAAGTTATCTCATGTATTCATGGGTACTTATTGCACATATAAACGATGTGCGCACAGAGTTAATTGATGTCTGTGTTATTCATTGAATACACAAAATAGAAGGTGGGGACGACGTCGCCGATAACTTGGCGGCGCCTGTGCATAGCCAACAAAAAAGTGGCGGATAATAATCAGTAAGGTAATGCCGACAAATAACGATACCGCAGCGCCACCATCCAAAATATTAAAGTGCGCTTGTTGCAATAATTGCGATGAGCTATCGCACTCGGCCACCACCACCGTGTTATTGATATCACCAGCCGTACTAGCTTGGTTATGATGCTGCGACTGCGGGCAGCTTGCCGCTACCCAACCACTTTGTTGGCCCCAACACAAAAACAGCACGCAAAATACCGCCATGAGGGCGGTATAAGCTCGTTTTTTGTCAGCACCAAATCGCAACATAAACCTCGTAACTCGTTATTCGTTGTTCCTTATCGGTTATTCGTGGTTTGCTTTTTCGAGTAACGAATAACGATTATCGAATAACGAATTTAACTGGCGCCCATGCCGCCGTCGACGCGATATTGGCAACCAGTGATAAATGCACTTTCTTCAGACGCCAAAAACAACACTAAGTTCGCAACGTCTATCGGCTCACCATAATGCTGCATTGGAATGATTTGTTCAAATTGACTTTGCACTTCTTTCGCGTGACCCGGATTCATTGCCTCTTCAATAGCTCGCATCATGCGGGTATGAATTGGTGACGGGTGTACTGAGTTAACACGCACACCAAATGGCGCAGCTTCAAGTGCGGCCGATTTGGTTAAGCCAACTACCGCATGTTTTGATGCAACATAAGGGCTCATGTTGCCAAAGCCGTCTAGCCCAGCCACTGATGACATGTTAATTATGCTTCCTGACTTGGCCTTTAGTAGGTGAGGTAACGCATATTTCATACCAAGAAAAACGCCACGAACGTTCACCGCTATCACGCGATCAAAGTGCTCAGCTGTTTGTTCGTGAACCATTGCCGGTTTGCATTCAATACCAGCGTTATTCACCAACACATCGAGGCGTCCGAAATGAGCTATTGTGGCTTGAATAAACTTTTGTACGTCGGTTTCGTTCGATACGTCGGCAGCGACGCTATACACACGTTCAGCATGGCCGAGCTCTTGTTCGGCGGAATCCAAATCAGACTGATGTAAGTCAACAAGGCAAACTTTCGCGCCTTCACGCAAAAATAGTGCCGCGGTAGCTAGGCCGATGCCAGCGGCACCGCCGGTAATAATGGCAACTTTATCTTCAAGACGGGGCATCGCACACCTCCAGTTGTATTGGTACATGTGCGTTCAACTATAGATTAAATTTCACCCATTTTTGTGATCATTGCGAAGTTTTTTGACGTTAATCTGGTATTACCAAAATAGAGCGATAACACCAAGAATAATAAACACCGCCGAGGCGATATAACGAGCCAAATCGAGCGGTAATTTTTGCATTAACTTACCACCGAGTAATACCACCGGCACGTTCGCGACCATCATGCCAAGCGTTGTACCTAAAGTTACTGCAACAACACTGGTGTACTGCGCACCAAGCACAATGGTTGCTACCTGCGTTTTGTCACCAATTTCGGCAATGAAAAACAACACGGTGGTCGCGATGAAAGCGCCGTACTTGCGCACTTCATTATGCTCGTCGTTATCAGGTTTATCAGGAATCAGCACCCACAAGCCCACCGCAATAAAGCAGGCGGAAACAATATAGGTAGCGATATCCTCGGGTAGCACACCGACAATCCAACTCCCAAACCACGCAGACACAAAATGATTCAGTACCGTGGCGACAAAGATACCCGCAATTATCGACCATTTTTGACGATACCGTGCCGCTAAAAATAAGCTTAACAATTGCGTTTTATCGCCGATTTCAGCGAGGGCAACAGTGAGAGTTGAAGTGAGAAATGCGTCCAAAATATGCTCCTTGTGGGTCGGCGCGCATTTTATCGGCAATAGACACAATCATCAACAAAGCAATCGAACGCCCTTTGCACCACCTTTACAAATGACCGCGGAATAACTTGCGTTGTCCCGCCGTTATCGAAGTGTCATTACGACATAACGGAGGAATCATTATGAAAACCGTATTTAACCTAAACGTAATCGCTTTATCACTTGCTTTATCTTCAGGTGCGGCTTTCGCACAAGACGCTTCAGTAAGCGCAAATGCGTCTATTGCAGCACAGCAATCAACGTCGGTTGAGGCTGAAAACAATCGCGCTGATGCGACTACTCAAGTTTCTGCCAATGCGAATGCAAGTGCCTCGGCACAAACACCGCAGCCATCTATGGAAGATGATGCGCCGGCAGAAGGTGAACAACCGGAAGACGAGCAAGCAGAAGAGAGTGCGGAAACCAGCGGTGAGTTGCTGGCTGATGCTGAGCAAAACTTATCAGGTCAAGCCGATGCGTCACTTGAAACCGTAAATGGCTTGCAATCTGACGTGGTTAGCACAGTAGATGCAACAGCAAATGTTGCACAACAAACTGCGGGTGCTGTTACCGCTACAGTGAATGACACTGTGTCGTCAACTGTTTCAGGTGCTGTTGAAACCGCTTCTGAAGCTGCCGTTACTGATAGTGTCAATGACACCATTAATAGCTCAGTGGAGTCGACCGTTGATGCTGCGGTACGCAATACCATTCGCGGCAACATTGGTAACTAAGCACACCGGATTGACCCTGAAGACATGGAGCTAGCCTTGCGCTAGCTCCATATTTTAATCGGAGGAATGATCATGAAAACATCAACGTTTATTCTCAGTATCACCACCGCGAGTTTATTGCCATCTATGTTGCTGAATGTTGCCATTGCCGACGAGCAACGCTTTAGCTGGCAAGGTAAGCTTGAAGCAGGATATTTGTACGATAGTAATGTGACGGTGCGCGAACTCGATACCACCACGAATGAATCCGATCAGGCCGTGCAACTCAAAGGTAGTGTATCGCTGAAATGGAATCCGTGGGCCAACTTAAACTTGAATACCGGCGTTAACCACAGTGAAACGCTGTATCAATCGCAAGATGAATTTGATTTGGCCATTACCACCATTCATGGCGATTTGTCATACGATTTTAGCGAAATCACCGTCGGCGTGAGTCGTCACGATGCTACGGCAGATTTAGCTGACCAAGCTTTTATGGATTACCAACAAGATGCGCTTTATCTTGCGCGGTTGTGGGGAACGCGTTGGTACACACGCGTTGCCGTGCA
Source organism: Pseudidiomarina andamanensis (assembly GCF_009734345.1). Taxonomy (GTDB): domain Bacteria; phylum Pseudomonadota; class Gammaproteobacteria; order Enterobacterales; family Alteromonadaceae; genus Pseudidiomarina; species Pseudidiomarina andamanensis. The sequence continues at coordinate 1,722,338 of NZ_CP032551.1, forward strand.
AAACATCGAAAAATCGTTCAACCAAGTGCCTGATCGTAACGCGACTGCTGAGGCTATTGTCGGCGACGTGTATTGGTTCACGCCCTCGGCAAAGAGTTTCGTCATGCTCGGCTATACCTACCATGATGAAACCGCAACGAATCCTGAGCTAAGTTACCAAGAGCCGCAGTACCGCTTAACCTGGCAGTCTCAGACCTCAGGCTGGGGCGGCGAACATACTTGGCAAATTCATCTGCAATGGCAGCAACGTGATTACCTGGCACCAATGCAAATTCTCGATGGTTCGACACGCGAAGAACAACGTTTGACCGCACGTGCACAATGGGATATTCCATTGACTTCAGGTTTTAAGTTTACGCCATCTATTGAGTATGTGGATAACCAATCTAACTTTGCCGATGTCGACTATGATGAGACGCTGGCCGGCATTCGGTTGAGCTACACCTTCTAATTTGGTTTTTTATTGCTCAGTTAAAAGGCCGAATCCGAAAATTGAATCACGACCTTTTTCACCAAGATCGATCACGCGCTGCTGAAGTAACTTTCGTACTTCAGTAGCGCTGTGCTGTGGATTCTCATGCCATACACACGCAGCCGCCGCAGTAACAACTGGTGCAGCCATCGAAGTACCAGTTTCATAGCCAACTTGGCCATCGCGTCGTGCCGTTTTAACCTGCACGCCACGAGCAGAAAACTCTACGAAATTGCCTTGATTGGCCCACCGATAAATACCGCGATTCGTATCAACTGCCGTCACTGCAATCACCTCGTTGTAAGCTGCTGGGTAATTAGCAGGGGCCGCTGGCCCATCATTACCGGCTGCTGCAACAAGTAGAATATTTTGTTCAGAAAGACGCATCACAGCTTGCTCTAACAGTGCATTGCCTGGCCCAGTTAACGACATATTGATCACGCGAACCTGTTGTTCCGCTAGCCAGTTCAATGCTTCTAACAAAGGTAGCAACGCAGCACCTTGCTGCATGGCATTATGGCGATGAAAAATGGCTGCGCTGTAGAGTTTAGCTTGAGGAGTTAGGCTCACATAATCGTCATGCGAGCCAAGCAAAAGGCCAGCTACAGCGGTACCATGCGCCGTAGGCTGCGCCACACCGTCCGCTAAAAAGCCTTTCTGCACAATCGGTTTATTAGCGAAGACTGGGTGCGCAACGTCAACCGCGGTATCAATCATACCAATGGTAACCGGAGCCTCGCACCAGCGCTGCTGAGCAGCTTGTGTGGAGCCTTTGACAGCTGCCATGCTTTGCGTGTCATAAACAAAATGACGCACTAAGGATGCCGCTGCAGCTTTAGGTAGCTCACGACGCAACAGTGCTTCATCATTAAATTCAGCTGGCACTTTAAATCGCAATACCGTCATACCAACCGCTCCCAGTTGCTGCTTGGCAAGTAACTGTGCGCCCATACCTCGCAACACGTCCTCGGCTTCAGTTGAGGCAACCACCAGCCATTCGCGCTCAAGCACACGCGTGCCGTCATCGAGTGTCACCTCGGCAAATAACTCTTGATTGTTCGCGCCAAGTACCGGCAACCGCTTTAAGTTGTCATTGGTGACAGTCACAACCCCTTGATGGAGGTTTTGCACCGCCTCAGGTACACGCTGATGCAAATTTTCTTGGACGCGTTGTTGTACTTGATCGCGCACTCGGTCAGTGGTGCGCTGAACGTCTTGAAGAACAGGCTGCACTGGATTATCAAGCACTTGCGTTAACCCTGTTGTTGGTAAAATCAACGTTAACAAGGTTAAGGTAAGGCATCGCTGTGCGAAATTACGTGCTAGTTTAATAGTCATTATGTTGTACCTCGTGCTGCGTGACAGGTGTGTACACCATTAACGGTTTCTAGCAAAAAAAATTCCATATTGATGGAATAAATATGCGACATAGCTCGTTACCAAATTAACACAGAATGAGACGAATACTTTCATTTCAGTCAACTTGGATAGAACGATGACAACTGCAAACTTGAAACAACAAATTAGCACAATACTGCCAGCCTTGCGGCGCTTTGCCTTATCGCTATGTGGCAATGTTGCAGACGCCGATGACTTATTGCAGACCACGGTCGAGCGCCTGCTAACACGTTCAGTGCCAGACAATGCTGAGCTTATCGCTTGGGCATTTAAAGTATGCCGTAATGCGTGGATTGATGAGCACCGGGCGCGTAAAGTTCGTGAAAATGCTGTACACAACGAACAGTTGCAAGAGTCCACCAGCGCCGACGATGTGCAGCGTATTCATAATCAACTTGAATTAAATCAAGTGGACGCGGCAATCGAACAACTCCCGAACGAGCAGCGTGAAGCAATTGCCTTAGTTGCTATACAAGGTCTAAGTTATCGCGAAGCTGCTGAAATTCTTGAGGTGCCGACTGGTACCATTATGAGCCGATTGGCTCGCGCTCGCGCTAAATTAGCTGAATTATTGCAACACACACAAATCGCCGACAGCGCCAGCAATCAAGGAGGGGCTCCTTATGTTCATTAATGACGAAATGCTATCAGCATTCTTAGACAATGAACTCGACGCAGCTGAAACCGAGGTTGTTCGTGCACAGCTCGAACATGACGAAAAGCTCGCTGAACGCCTAGCGGCACTCGCCATGGCAGATTTACAAGTTCGCGAGCGGGTTGATGCGCTGAATTCACAAGCTATACCAGCGCGAGTTTACAAGCTGCTTGAAGAAACCGATGAGCCAACCAATGTGGTGTCACTGAGCCGCTGGAAGATGTTAAAGAACACCGTTCAAGAGCATGTTGCGGTTGCGGCTAGCGTTGCGTTAATGATCGGTTTTGGGTTGGGCTCGTGGACATTGGCACCAACAACTGGCACCGCCGACACCGCGATTGCCGTGGCGCTAGAAACACAGCCAAGTGGTAAACCATATGCGCTTGCTAACAATGCGACGTTTACCGGCCAGTTAACTTTTGTAGATAACCAAGGGGATTATTGTCGCCAGTATGAACTAACCCAACAGCAAACGACTACCACGGCTATTCAGTGCCGCCGTAACGGTGCTTGGCAGCAGGTAGCGAGTCTGGAAGTTGCAACTCAATCACAGTCAGGAGGCTATCAGACGGCGACTGACAAACACATGCTGGACCCAGTTCTGGACCAGATGATGCAATCGGCGCCGTTAACGCCAGCGCAAGAGCAAGAAACACTTAACGCTGCTTGGAATTCGACTTCGAAAAACAACAAGCAGCATTAAAACCAAAGGAGAACGACCATGAAAACACTGAATATTATGTTGTTCACATTACTAAGCCTAGTACTTGTTGGTTGTAGCTCACAGCCTGATTATCGCAAAGCGGAAGGCTCCGGCTATGGCTACCAAGAAACTAAAATTTCGGATACGCAGTACCGCGTGAGTTTTAAGGCGCGTGGCTCTGACAAAACCAAAGCGATGGATTATGCACTGCTTCGTGCCGCTGAAGTAACCTTGGAAAATGGCTACGACTGGTTTGTGGTCACACACCGTGAAACGCTCATTGACCGCGAGCGTGTGAGCCCCGAATCGAGCATTGGTTATACCAGCTCTCACGATATGGTGACGCGCTGCGGTTTAATCTCGTGCACGACCACACATTATCCACGCGATACGTATAGCGCTGGTATTCATATTGGTGGTCGCGAATCGAGTGACATTGAAAGTATTGTTGAAATCAAACTGGGTAAAGGAGCACGTCCAGATACTGATTACAGTTTCAATGCGCTTGAAGTCAAAGAAAACCTCAGCCCCGAAAATTAATCCGATCTACCCCTTGAGAGGGATCTCGAGGGTACTCCTTCAGCGCAAGGTTAATTTGTAGCCGGACTGCGTATACTGCATGCATTGATATTTGATTTTGATCTGCATCAGGAAAACGTTATGGCGAATATGACTTCACACATTCATTGTCAAAATTGCAGCATGGCAGCGCTATGTTTACCGTATCAACTGGATCAAGATGGTATGGCTCGCTTGGATACAATCATTCAGCGCCATAAACCGATTCACAAGCGCGACGTGTTAGTCAATGCGGGCACACCGCTGAAGTTTTTGTACGCGGTTCGCAGCGGTTCACTTAAGTCATATACCATTGATGACAATGGCATTGAGCAAATTATCGACTTTCATCTGCCGGGTGATTTGATTGGCTTTGATGCACTTGCCAACAGCGAACATCGGAGTTACACCCAAGCACTTGAAACCAGCATGTTGTGCGAAATTCCGGTGAGTTCATTAGATGATCTTGCGGAACAAATGCCAGGTTTACGTCGCCAGATGTGGCGCTTGATGAGCGGTGAAATTTTTACTAGCAAGCAGTTACTCGGCACACTCAATAACCGCTCAGCACAACAACGCTTAGCTCACTTTTTAGTTACGCTTGCCGACCGCTTTAAAGAGCGTGGCCTATCAAGTCGCTCATTCCGATTGACCATGACTCGGGCGGACATTGGCAATTACCTTGGCTTGTCGGTTGAAACCATCAGCCGCATTTTATCTGCGTTGCAATTAGAAGGGGTAATTGACGTACAGAACAAACTAGTTAACGTGATTGAACCAACCCGCTTGCGCGAGTTGGCTCAGTAAGTCTTCTAGCCTATTGGCAACCGCCACAGCAGTGGCCGTTGCCATGGTGGCCTTTCCCTGCTTCTTCAGCTTTCTTAAACAACACGCTATTTTCGATGGCGATGTGTTGGTGTAGGTCGCTGATAAATTCATTAATGCCTTCATACAACATGATCCAGCTGCCACAAGCACCACGTGGTGCGTTACATTGGTTCGTTAACTCAAGCAGTTGGGCAATCATTTGCTCATGTTGATCATGCTCTTCTTCCATCACTGCAATTGGGCCTTGTGGATAAATACCGCCGGCAAGCATTGGGAACAGAATTTGCTCTTCTTTCATCATGTGGCTTTCAAGCTCTTGGTACATCGCTTGTAAGTGTTCGGCTAAGCCAGCTGGGCAATCGCTGTGATCGTTGTGAACATCTTCAATTTTGCGCGCCAAGTTAATTAAGTCAGGCAATTGCGCACGATGTTTTTCATGAAAATGCTCCACCATGAATTCGGTTAGCGCTTTCTTTGGCATGGCTTGGTATACGGCAAGTGCCTCACTATGAACGGTTTGGGTCGTCATAAAACTTCTCCTAGCTAATATTTAGTCGCTGCAAGCAGCGCAATTGAGCGTATTTACCCCTTAACTGGTGCAATTTCGATGCCAAAACTACCCACTTTGATTTATATCGAGTTTTTTTCTGCAATGGTAAATTAAACCCAATGAAATTCGGGTCATTCAGGCCTAAAAGGGTTGTTTTTACCATGCATGATGTCTCCTTACTTGAAACACTAATTGCCGATTTAGTGACTGATTTACCAGCGGTCATTCGCTTGGAAAAAGTCGTAAAAACACTGCGCACGCATTTTCATTGTGGTGCCGTCGTGATACTCAAACACGACCAAGATATGTTGCGTCCTATTGCCAGTATTGGCTTGGCTCGCGAAGCGCTTGGCCGTCGTTTTCTAGTGCAACAACACCCGCGCCTTGAGCGTATTCTAAGTAGTCGTGAAACCGTTCGGTTCGAACCGGATAGCAGTTTGCCTGATCCATACGATGGGTTAATTGAAGACAGCCCAGATGGTCACCTTGCCGTGCATGATTGCATGGGCATCAGCCTCTATATTGAAGGCAAGTGCTGGGGCGTACTCACACTGGATGCACTCACACCTGGTACCTTTGATAACAGCACCATGCAGGCATTACAACGCGCGAGCTTATTAGTAGAAGCCGCCATTCGTATGGGCTTAATTGAGCAAAACATCCGAGCGCTACGTAACAATCGTCGCGACAGTGAATACTCACTAACAAGTAACGGCACAGATAGCCAAGAAATTATTGGTCGCAGCGCCGCGTTGATGACGGTACTGCAAGAATTAGAAGTGGTTGCTGGCTCTGATTTGCCGGTATTGCTGCTCGGCGAAACCGGTGTCGGTAAAGAGTTATTTGCGCGACAGTTACACCGTTTGTCACCTCGAAACCATAAACCACTGGTGTACGTGAACTGCGCCGCACTACCGGAAACTTTAGCCGAGAGTGAATTGTTTGGACATACTCGCGGCGCCTATTCTGGAGCAACCGGCGAGCGCGCTGGGCGCTTTGACAGCGCCGATGGCGGTACCATTTTCTTAGACGAGGTTGGTGAACTACCATTAGCCATACAAGCCAAGTTATTACGTGTGCTACAAAACGGTGAAATTCAGCGTCTTGGTAGTGATAGCTCACACAAGGTCAATGTTCGAATTGTGGCGGCGACCAATCGTGACTTAAAGCAACAAATTAAGTCTGGCGACTTCCGTGCAGATTTATACCATCGTTTGTCGGTATATCCGCTACCGATTCCGCCACTGCGCGACCGCCAAGATGATATTTCGGTGCTGGCTGGTCACTTCCTTGAGCTCAACCGTGCACGCTTAGGCGTTCGCGCACTGCGTTTGTCGCCAACCGCAGAGCAAGCATTGCAGCGTTATGATTGGCCGGGTAACGTGCGTGAGCTAGAGCACACTATCAGTCGTGCCGCTATCAAGGCATTAAGCTTGGGTGCGCGACGTGATGACATTGTGAGTATTGATGCCGAGCTTCTCGATTTACCTACCGCGGTGGTTCAAGCCGTAGGCGCTCAAGATCTGCCACTACCTAAAGCCAATGGCACCTTAGATGTCGGTTCGCTAAATTTAAAGAATGCCGTACAAACTGTTCAGCGTGAACTGATTCAGCAAGCGCTTGAGCATACCGACTATAAATGGACGCAAGCAGCTCGTATACTAGACCTTGATCCGAGCAACTTACACAAGCTAGCCAGCCGCTTAGGGCTGAAATAAGCTCAGTTCTCGGTAAGAGATTCAGAACCATAACAGGGTCGGTATTTTATGAGGGTCATTTTGCGCATTTTGTTGTGGCGCACCATTGCAATTTTGGCGTTGCTACTCGGAGTCATTGGGCTATTGCTACCGATTATGCCGACCGTACCGTTTTTGCTTGTTGCCGCATGGGCAGGCGGCAAAGGGTGGCCGGTACTTGAACAAAAGCTATTGGCACACCCTAAATACGGGCCACAAATTATTGCTTGGCGTAAATACGGTGTGGTCAAACGTCAACCCAAAGTGATTGCGTCAGTCATGATGGGAGGTAGTGCGATAATGCTTGGCTTTAGCCCGGCACCGTTTGCCGTTAAATTCGCTGTGATTGGAATTATGGCAACTGTTGCGGTATGGCTCTGGTTGCGTCCTGAAGCAGAGCCAACCACCGCAACTAAATCAGATTAGCCTGGACGCCCATCTGGGCGTGGTGTTGTTAGAATAGGCAAATACACCACTACGTACATGCTATAAGCAATTATCCATGCCGCCGCTGCAAAGACTAACCATGACATCGCCAAATCAGGCACCAACCAAGTCAGCACAACACGCGATAATGCCGCTGAAATCACCAGTAAAAACGCCAGTGACATAATCGGCTTAGGCTGCAATGGACGACCACTGTGGCCCAGAGAAACGCGCGCAATCATCGCCAAAATCATGTTCCCCATTGCGCCAGCGGTTAGTGCATGTAGCGCGATGGAATTGGTTATACTAGTCACCCCCAACTCACGTAACGCAAACAGCGCAAGGCCAACAGGAATAAACCAATAAGCAATATGCAACGACCATAGCAATGGTACGCGCAGGGTTATCCAAATGCGCCAGCGGAAGCAACGAATACCTAGTGCAACAGCGCTAATGCCGCACAAAGCAGCCATCACAGCGTCTGGTAATTGCGCACTAAACAAAGTGATGTTGAGGATAAAAATCAGCCATAAACTGCCAAGGCCAATGCGATCGAGCCACTCAATCGGTTGCGCTTTTTGCGTCATGGTGCCGTTAGCGGTAAACATCGGTAGCACCCGCCCACCAACAATGGCCATCAATAAGGTGACCAGCCAAACGGCGTTTTGACTACCTAACTGCTGCAGGTCGAACCGATCACTGACTAACCCGTAGTGCATGAGGGCATTACAAAATGTGAGTAAGAACAGCACAGGCACAAAGAACAAGTTACGCTGTTGCTTGACTTGAATTAGCGGCACTGCGAGTAAAACCGCCGCCAATGGCAAGAATAACAAGTCGACTGCTGCAACCAGCCATACCGGTAGGCCGGCACCAAACAACATCAACAAGCGACCCAGTAACCAAACGGTGGTCAAAATACCTAGAGCTCGGCCATGTGTGGCGCGCAGCCCAGTCCAGTTTTGCACTGCGGTAAGTAAGAAACCAACGACAATGGCGGCGACAAAACCAAAAATCATTTCATGGGCATGCCAAAACATCACTTGCCCATAAACTGGCAACGAGATTTGCCCGCCAAGCACTAGTATCCACAGCAACATCGCAATGGCACTGAAACTGGCACCGAACAAAAACATCGGGCGAAATGCTTGGCGCAACAATGGCCACATCTTTTGTTCAACCTGTAAATCGGTAATTTGTAACATGAGCTCTCCCTATTTGTTTCAGCATTTGCGAGCTTTAATCGAGCTGTTGTACAAGCCCCGCAAGGGCCAACCAATAGCCATTGCTATCATTTTTATCCAACTTCTGCGGCGCTCCACCAGCCACGTTGGCACGAAACTTCTCAAGCCAGTCAAAGGTTCCCACTAACTGTGGGCTTAACCGCACGACATCCACTAGCCCATCCATATTGGGAAGTTGATTGACCAGGTTGTAGCGACTACCTGACTGCGTTTGAATACCGTTGAGTACAAACACTTGTTGGCCTTCTTGACTGCTGACCGGACGCCCTTCTGGATAATTAATGCAAACCAGTTCGCACTGATCTTTCGGGCGGTTTTCTGAGCGCGCGGTAAAACAACGCCCTGACCAAGCCAATGGCATATGCCCTAATGCGAATATCTCCACTTCAAAGCAGTCACGTACATCGTGCACCATGGGTTGCTGCAGTAATTTCGCCAGCCACTCGCGCGATAACTCAACCGGCATCACCCAACGGCTCATGCCTAAGCTCATCAATTTCCGTAATGTATGTTGGTTGTAGCAGTTAATGGCAGCGCCCGCAACGAAGGGTACTTTGTGTTCTTGCAAGTAAGGAATGGCGCCAACATCATTAGCCTCTACTAAAAACTCACCGTTGTCGCAGTATTTGCGAAGCTCACGCAGTTCCGATGGTGCCTCTAACAAGGTCATGGTTGATAAACAGACTTGCTTGCCCGCCTCGCGCAACATATGTGCAATCGCCATGTAATCATCAAATTTCAGCTCACGGCGTTTGCTGCAAACGGTTTCACCTAAATAAACGATATCCACAGACGAGTCGGCTGCCTGTTGATAAAAGTTCTCAACCACTTGTTTGGGCCAAAAGTACTGAATTGCTCCAAGTGAAAATTTCATAATTACTTCCATTTCCGGTGGTAGGCACCAAGGGTGGTTTGACTGCCCTCAGAAAGCCCTGCCAAAACATGATCCCACTGTTCTTGAACCGCAAACTGCTCTGGGTTTGCCATCACGGCATCAATCGCTTGTCGCCAAACTTGGGTAATTTGCGCAACGTATGCCGGGCTCCGTTGACGCCCCTCAATTTTCAGCGACGCAATACCTTCTTTGTACAACTCGGGCAGTAAACTAAGCGTATTCAGACTAGTTGGCTCTTCTAAAGCATGGTAAGTGTCATCACCAACCTTAAATCGACCTTTGCATAGTGTTGGATAACCAGCAGTTTCATTGGGAGCAAAACGGTCAATCAGTATATTGTTGAGGCGTGACTCTAACGTGCCATCGTCTGCTTCATCCCAGCGCACATACTTAGCAGGCGAGCAGGCACCGGCGGTGTTTGGCGATTCACCGGTCATATATGAGCTTAAATAACAGCGCCCTTCAGCCATGATGCACAAGCTACCGAAAGCGAACACTTCCAGCTCAATATCGGTCGTTCTCGCTATCGCTCTTACTTGATTCATGGATAGTACGCGCGGTAAAACCACTCGACTCACGCCAAACTGTTTATAAAACTCAATCGCTGCTGCATTGGTTGCAGACGCTTGTACCGATAAGTGCAGTTCGACTTTCGGATACCGATCAGCGGCATACGCTAATACCGCCATATCAGCTAATATCAGCACATCGGCGCCAGCTTTGACCGCCATATCGACAGCGCGACGCCAGTTTTCAAAAGTATCCGCATGGGCAAACGTATTAATCGCGACGTGAAGCTTCTTGCCATGTTGGTGCACATAACGAGCCGCTTCGGTGAGCCCAGCCTGATCAAGGTTTAACCCCGCGAAATGGCGCGCGTTGGTTTCATCTTTAAGGCCGACATAGACCGCGTCGGCGCCGTGCTCAATGGCCGCTTTTAACGCTGGCATACTGCCAGCCGGACACAGAAGTTCCATAATTATTGATCCCGTCGATAAACATGCATTCGTAATGAGTATTATAATCCGATGAAAATTTTACGGGACATTAATGGACGGCAACTTATGGTTATCCCCAAAGTAGTAGATCACTGGCAGCAGCTTATAAAAGGTTTAAATACGGCCTTGCATATTGTGCCAAAACCCTTGTCAGAACAGGTGTTAGGAGCAATGTTGAACCATGTGTTAAAGCCAGAATTACAACAGCAAAAACTCCGGTTTTTAGTCAATCAATGGGTACAAATTGAGGTTCCCGATCTCAGCTTAGTGTTCTATGTCACTGCCGTTGCCAACCCGCATACCATGCGCCTGAAAGTGTCCGTGAAGCCACAACTAGCTGCGGTAACCATGCGTGGCAATAGCGCCTCGTTGGTATTGCTGATGAGTGGTCAAGTCGACCCAGACACCTTGTTCTTCCGGCGCAAACTGCTGATCAAGGGCGACACCGAATTAGGTTTATCGGTAAAGAACTTACTCGATACTATTGAGCTTGAGGGTCGCCTTCCCGGCACGCTCTATCGAGCCACTCAAGAGACCGCAACCCTCATTCTGGCAAAGCCCGAGCTGCGCTAAATTCCGCCGAGGCTCGGGTCGCTTATACCCCTTCAGGTGTATCAAATTTTTGATCCGCATCATATAAACTGCGCTCAGTTATTCATCAGTAAGGGGTTTCCCCACGGGGTGTTCGCATGACCAATCACGCAAACCAAATTGTTTGGAGCCAAGAGCTCATCGATAAGTACAACATCAATGGACCACGCTATACGTCGTACCCGACCGCATTAGCGCTACACAATCAGTTTCCATTGAGTTCGATGGTGCGCACACTTGCCAACGCCCCAAAAGAATTGAGCTTATACATCCATTTACCGTTCTGTATTAAGCTTTGCTATTACTGCGGTTGTAACAAAGTCATCACCCGCCATCAGCATAAAGCTGACATTTATTTAGATTACTTGGCGAAAGAAATGGCGATGTACAAAGCCTTATTAGGTGATCGTAAATTTGAATCGGTGCACATGGGCGGCGGCACCCCAACGTTCTTAAGCGAAACACAATTGTCACGCTTAATGGACTTGCTGCACGAGCATTTCAGTTTTACCGACAACGCAGAGTGGTCAATCGAAATTGATCCGCGTAGCTGTAGCGATGACAAGCTGCGTCACTTGCGTCACCTCGGCTTTGATCGCGTCAGCTATGGCGTACAAGATTTTGATACCAAGGTTCAAATTGCCATCAACCGCGTGCAAGACACCGACATGATCAAGCACCAAGTGGCACTAAGCAAAGAGCTTGGCTTTCGCTCAATTAATCTCGATTTAATCTATGGTTTGCCGTATCAACGGCCTGAAACTTTCGCGGCATCGATTGACCAAGTGATTGAGCTGAACCCTGACCGCGTGTCACTGTTTAGCTATGCTCACTTGCCATCGCGTTTTGCTGGGCAGCGGAAAATTGACGAGTCGAGCTTGCCAACCGCACCAATTAAATTGGAATTACTGCAGTTGGGTATTACGAAGTTCACCGAAGCTGGCTATCAGTTCATTGGCATGGATCACTTCGCTAAAACCGACGATACCCTGGCACAGGCGCAACAGCGTGGTGAGCTGCAGCGAAACTTCCAGGGCTACACCACGTCTGGACAAGATGCGCTGTTGGGTATTGGTGCCTCCTCAATTAGCCAAATTGACGGTGTACTCTGGCAAAATGTAAAAGAGCTACCGTCTTATTACAAAGCCATTGATAACGGTACTTTGCCGATTGTGAAAGGCTTTGAGTTAAACGACGATGATCGCTTACGTGCGGCATTGATTTCACAAGTGATTTGCCACTTTGATCTCGACATTGAAGCGTTCTTAAAAGAATGGAATATCGACGATTTTTGGTCTTATTTCGCCGATTCTAAGCGAAAATTGGCTCCTTTTGTGGAAGATAATCTGGTTGAGTTAAACGATCAACGCTTAACTGTGACACCATTAGGCCGCCTGTGGGTGCGTAGTATCTGTGCCTGTTTTGATGCTTATTTAGATGATGCAGCAACAGCGCCACGTTACTCCAAAGTGGTGTAACGCAGCGCTGATTTACATGCTGAGTTGAAGCAGGCTTAACTCGCCTGCTTCAGTGCGTTCGCTTGCGCTCGAGCGCCAGCAATACTGGTGTCGTGCTGTTTACGATGGTAGTGGCGCGCTTGATGTTCTTTGCGACGTCCTGAGCTAAATGCCGACACCCGTTTCAAATAACCAATCACACGCGTCCCATAATCCACGTCTTCTGAACCACATGATGAACACTCGCATAAGGTGCGTTTATCGATGTGCTCGCAGTCATTACAGATGGTGATTTTCACGTTGATACAGAAGTAGTTGCAGCCTGTGGTTGCGGCAATATTCAGCATCGACAAATAACCATCTTCATTGAGCTTTTCGTCAAGATTTAAATGTAATGCTGAGCCACCATCCAAGAATTCAATTAACTCGTTACCGTGCATGATAAATTTATCCAATGAGTTGGTTTGCTCATCTTCAACCACATAGAAATACGAGTTGTAGCAGTCTCGTGGCACAAAGTAGCCATCTTCTCGGTCCCACTTCGCATTTTTCACGCCAAGGTTCTCTGCCGGCACAAATTCGGTGTTGAACATATAACCGTAGTCTTGCTTCGCCCGTTTGTTGGCATCGTAAATGACTTTCAAATGACGTTGCACAAACTCAATGTAGTCGCGGTTGTTACTCGCTACCAAGCCTTGTGACTCCGCAGCTTCAACCATGCCGTTGATACCGATAGTCAAGAACTGCTTATCAAGCGAAATAAAGCCGGCATCGTAGACGGTGAGCAAGCCTGCATCTTTGTACTCTTCCATAATGCGACGATAAGCCACTTGGTACTTATGAATTTTCTCAATTTCGGTGTTCAAATCGCGACCATCTTGCACCAAACGGTTCATATTAATGGTAATGACGTTGATAGAGCCAGTTGCTACACCGCCAGCACCCAATGTGTAACTAAAGGTATTGTCGGCAATTTCGCTACGCAAGCGACAGCATGAGGCGAGCGAATCTGCATTGGGTGATAAATACACAAAAAACGAATTCCCGTCGGCAAGCTCATGCGCAATATGGCGTGCAAACTGCTGGTCTTTGCACTGGCCTTCTTCGGTAAGCATAGCCACAGTGACTACCGGGAAGGTTAAGATGGTTTTCTTGCGTTCTTCGTTAAACCAGTGCAAGAAGAAGTCTTGCAGTTTACTCACAGATTCCCAGCTACTCTTAGTGAAGTCAGGAAATACGAAGTCACCAAACATACTGTCAAAGTAGTGTTGGTCGTATACAGAAATATTCCAAAATACACTTTGGTAGCCACGTGCGGCAGCAGGCTGATTCAATGCGTAAACCACGTGTTGCAGGTGATTTTCAATTTCATGGCGATGGGTTTCAAGGTAGTTATCGCCATAATCACGGCGGGCAAAATGGTCGAAATAAGCCAAGAACTCAACGGTGGCTACGGCGCCAGCAAATTGAGAAACTGACCGCAAAAACAAAGTTTACAAAAGTACCGCAGAAACTTTCGAGATGTTTCGGTGCTTTTGACTCACCGCCGAGTTTCGTCAAGCCATCACGCAAAAACGGATACATGGTGACCGACACACAGTAAGGCTTCAAACTGGTTTCGTCGTGCACGTAAATCTCGTGATCTTCAATTTGACGGATATACTCATGAGCCAAATCATCACCAAACAGTTCGCCAATTTTGGTACTGACTTGTTTGCGGTTCACTTGCACAAAAAAGTCTTTCATTAATTCCGCTTCAAGGGTCGCAATGTTCTTTTGGGTGACGTTGGCATTGGCATCCATTTTCGAACCATCAGCAGCGTTTTGTGCAGCTAAGTACTGCTTGATGAAATCCATTTTCGCGTCAACTTGTTCAGGGTGTAAGCGCAGCATTGTTCCTCTCCATTTATTTATTATTTATAGCCGGCTACGTCGTAATAAACCGGCAATTCAGTCGTTGCTGATTGCGTAAGTCGTAAAACTTCTGGTTGGTGGTGGGGCTATCTAGGCCACCAAGCTCCGCAATCCATGGCCCCGTTTTGAGGTAGGTCAAGTGTTGTTTCATTGCTAGCGACACATCGTCATAACCGGTGTATAAACACGTTTCGAGGCCGGCGTCGCGGGTCATTTTCAGCAACTCAATAAGGGCATCGGGTTGCCACTCGCCGCCGAGAAACAAAACACAGGTAATCAGGTTGCGATACTGTGCCAAACGCGTCGCGAAGTAGTCGGTAGTTAGCGCCTCACCACTACCCACTGGCCAACTATCGACGCTGTGGCACCCTTTGCATCCCACTGGACAGCCGGTGATGGTATAGGCAAGGGAAACCTCTCCAGGAACCTCCTGAAATACCACCTGTTCAGCACTGTATCGCAACATGAAATACCTATATATTGTGTAAGGTTATTTATAAATCACCATATATTGTGTTTCAGCATAGTCTCGACACACAAAGCTGCTTTGATCTAGATCAATAAAACTACCTCCAATGGGTATACCCCAAACAAACCTTTGCTTTACCCCTTTAGCTCAATTTCTTATGGACTAGGGCTCTGCCATTCTATACGCGGGTAATTTCTACCGAGGCGGTTGAATTGACCGCTGAAGAATTGGGTTGATTTAACCCAGTTAAATTAAATAACCGTGCTTTTTCAGTGAGATAAAACTTGGCACGGGGCTTGCTAGACAATCGACGTGTGCGCAACCCATTCGTAACACAGCGCAAACGTGATTAAAGGGAGAATCAACAATGCAACAACATCAACAGCCGGAGGTGCCAAATGGCCGGTTATAAAAAATTATGGTGGATACTAATTGCCATTTTGGCGATTACCTTTGGTGTCCTCGGTTATTTCGGTAAAGAAGTTTACCGTGTCGCTCCGCCTATTCCTGATCAAGTCGTGACCGAATCGGGTCAAGTACTGATGACGGAAGAGACGATTCTTGATGGCCAAACTGCATGGCAATCAGTCGGTGGTATGCAACTTGGCTCAATTTGGGGTCACGGTGCGTATCAAGCACCAGACTGGACAGCAGACTGGTTACACCGCGAGTTGTTAGCATGGTTAGAAATTACCGCGCAAAACACCTACGGCCAAAGCTATGAAAACTTAACTGAAGCACAACAAAACGCGCTGCAGTTCGAGTTAAAGCAAGCCTATCGTAATCCACAGTACAACGCTGAAACTGACACTTTAACGGTTGATGCCGTTCGTGCTGAAGCAATTGCACAAACTGCTGAGTACTACAGCCGTTTATTCAGCGATGACCTGTCACTGCGTAGTACCCGTGAAAGCTATGCAATGAAAGAAAACACGTTGCCAAGCGCAGAACGCCGCGAAGTCATGACGCAGTTCTTCTTCTGGACTGCTTGGGCCGCTGCTACTGAGCGTCCTGATAGCGACGTGACTTATACCAACAACTGGCCACACGAGCCGTTAATTGATAACAAACCAAGCGCAGAGAACCTGATTTGGTCGTTAGTTTCAATTATCTTGTTAATTGCTGGCGTTGGTGGCTTAATTTGGGCGTGGGCATTCTTACGTGAACATGACGAAGAAGAGCCTGAAGCACCGAAAAAAGACCCGATTAGCTTGGTCAACTTAACCCCATCACAAAAAGCACTGGGTAAATACTTGTTCTTAGTGATGGCATTGTTCATTGTGCAAATTTTCTTAGGTGGTTTCACCGCACACTACACTGTTGAAGGCCAAGAATTCTATGGTATCAACGTATCGCAGTGGTTCCCGTACTCATTGGTACGTACTTGGCACATTCAGGCCGCACTATTCTGGATTGCAACCGGCTTCTTGGCTGCAGGTTTGTTCCTAGCACCAATCATCAACGGTGGTAAAGATCCGAAATTCCAAAAACTGGGTGTCGACATCTTGTTCTGGGCACTGGTTGTGGTTGTGGCTGGCTCGTTCATTGGTAACTACTTAGCTATTGCGCAAATCATGCCTGAGAATCTTAGCTTCTGGTTAGGACACCAAGGTTATGAGTACGTTGATTTAGGCCGTCTCTGGCAAATTGGTAAGTTCACCGGCATCGTGTTCTGGTTAGGTTTGATGTTGCGTGGCGTTATTGGCGCATTCAAACAACCTGGCGACAAGAACTTGTTGGCTCTATTAACTGCATCAGTCGTCGCGATTGGCTTGTTCTACGGCGCTGGCTTCTTCTACGGCGAACGTACTCACATCTCAATCATGGAATACTGGCGCTGGTGGATTGTTCACCTGTGGGTAGAAGGCTTCTTCGAAGTATTCGCAACTGCAGCGTTAGCATTCATCTTCCACAGCATGGGCTTAGTATCACGCCGCATGGCAACTGCAGCCTCATTGGCTTCAGCATCATTGTTCATGCTTGGTGGCGTACCAGGTACTTTCCACCACTTGTACTTCTCAGGTACTACGACGCCAATTATGGCTGTCGGCGCGACTTTCTCTGCGCTTGAAGTAGTACCATTGGTTGTACTTGGCTACGAAGCTTGGGAAAACTGGAGCTTGCAGAAACGTGCTGACTGGATGCAACGCATCAAGTGGCCTCTCATGTGCTTTGTTGCAGTCGCATTCTGGAACTTCTTGGGTGCCGGCGTATTGGGCTTCATGATTAACCCACCCATTGCGCTGTACTACATTCAAGGCTTGAACACCACACCGACTCACGCTCACGCAGCATTGTTCGGGGTGTATGGTTTCTTAGCGATTGGTTTCGTGCTGCTTATCTTGCGCTACATTCGTCCGAACTTCGCGTTCAACGACAAGATCATGAAAACCGCTTTCTGGTGGATGAACATTGGTCTGTGCATGATGCTGTTCACTAGCTTGTTACCAATTGGCTTCATTCAGTTCTTCGCATCGGCATCTGAAGGCTTATGGTACGCACGTAGCGAAGAGTTCATGCAACAACCATTGCTAGAAAGCTTACGTTGGATTCGTACTGTTGGTGACGTGGTGTTTATCATCGGTGGTCTTGCGGTTGCTTATCAGGTTGTCATTGGCCTGTTCGGCAAGCAAGAAGCTGAAGTTGACGCGAAACCTGTCACTGTGAAGTAACAACTTGTGTTGTTGTCCGTGGTAACCCCACGGTGATGTTAGCCCGAGACCTCCCAACCGTCTCGGGCTTTTTTTTGCTTGTTTTAAGCCTTGTACTTCGGTGACAACAGATAACCACGCTCCGTAACATTCGCATCGCCGCCAAGGGTGAAGCCCGGCAGTAATGGCAATACTTCAATAGCGTAATTATCCTGATAGCTTGTTCGTATTTCGTCGGTATGTATGGCGAACGGTGGGCCTTTCCAATAACCTTCTGGGTATTCAACCATCACTAATAAACCGTTGGCTGCTGATGGTAATATATGTTGTAAATGGTCGATGTATTTGGTTCTGATTGCGGGCGGTAACGCCACCATGGCCGCACGATCGTACCATGCTGCCACTGTTTGCAAATGCGCTTCGCTCAGGTCAAAGAAGTCGCCTTGATAAATGCAGATACCCTCTGCGCGATACGCTGTGAAAGGGCCTTCTCGGCTGGTTCGATACGGCAAGTTATGCTCAGTGAAAAATTCTTGAATTGCCACCTCGCTCAGTTCGATACCAATGACCTGATAGCCTTGCTGAAGCAGCCATTGCATATCGAGCGACTTGCCACACAATGGCACAAAAATTGTTGAGCCAGTTTGAGCAACTGATTGGATTTGAGCCGTTAACAACGGGTGGACATCACGGCGATGAAAGCCGATTTCCCGCTTCTGCCAGCGTTCATGCCAAAACTCATGTTCCATTTGCAACTCCGTATTCGCACATCAGAACGTTTGGCGTTAAACTATACAGTCGCAAGCGCAAACCGCAACAATGCAGGTGTTATGAATAAATTTTCAATTGTTACACGTATCGGAATCGCTCTCAGTGCCATGGTGGGATTAACTATCTTGACGCTCTTGGCTTCCTATTGGCTGTCAGAAAAAGCCGACCACGATGCGTTAGCTATTAATGTTGCGGGGTCACTGCGCTATCAAGCCTATCAGTACAGTTGGCATGTCATGCACTCGCCCGAAAAAGCTGCGACGGTTGCACAGGCACTCAACGAAAGCTGGCATCACAGTGTGTTCAATCGCTTTCAGCATGAGCAAAGTGCTCTCACCGAATTGTATCGAACAACCCAAGCCAGTTGGCAAGGGTTTCAGCAGCGCGTCGAAAGCGGCGAGATTCCAGCCAACCGCTTAATGAATGAAATTGAACCACAAATTGATCAAATCAATGCGTTTGTCACGGCCATTCAGCAAGATGCTGAAACTCGTATTCGCTCGATTCGCTCCATTCAGGTTTTGAGTTTATTTGCCAGCATTGGCTTAGCGTTTGTTATTTTTTATTGGTTACGCACGCGTGTTCGCTATCCGTTAGAAGTGTTAACCCAAGCGGCACGCCGCATTGGCCAAGGTGACTTTACTGCGCGCGTTAAACATCCGATGCGCGACGAGCTCGGCGTATTGGCGGGTACTTTAAATAAAATGAATGAAGCCATTGGCTTTATGTATGGCAACCTTGAAAAGCGCGTGGACGAGCAGACTCAAGCCATTCAAAAATCAAATATTCGTCTGCAATTTTTGTACGACACCGCACGCATGATTATTGAGCATTCGCCGGGTTATCACGATTTCACCGAAATTGTGAATGGCTTAAAACAAGCATCCGAAGTGGATGATATTGAGCTTTGCTTAATCACCGAAGCTGGTAACAAGCCTTATCTGCAGGTACAACCTATCGGCGCACCATTTGACCCTTGTGAAGGCGTCGACTGTAGCCAGTGTGTGAATGCCGGTGCCGGTGTTTCAATCCAGGACAATCAGCGTATTTATCGCTTTGCCATTGAGCGTGAAGATCACAGTTATGGTGTGCTCGTGGCACGCTGTCCGTTATCAGAACAACTCAACGATTGGCAGCAACAGCTAATTCAATCGGTTGCTGACCAGCTGGCAGTAGCTCTCAGTTTGAAACAAGAAGAGGAGCAGGTACGGCGTTTAGCGCTTATTCAAGAGCGTACGGTGATTGCCCGTGAGTTACATGATTCGTTAGCGCAAGCCCTGTCTTATTTAAAAATTCAGGTGACGCGTCTGAACAAAGCCATTGAAAAAGATAATCGTGAAGTGATTGAAGATGTCGCTGAAGAGTTGAAAGAAGGCTTGAATGCAGCTTACCGTCAACTGCGCGAACTGTTGACCACCTTCCGCTTAAAAGTGGATGGCGCCGGTTTGCTGCATGCGCTACAAACAACCATGCAACAATTTGGCGAGCAGTCGGATATTACTTTCCGCTTAGATTACCAGTTGGAGAATACGCCACTGGTGCCGCACGAAGAAATCCACTTGCTGCAAATTATTCGTGAAGCTTGCCAAAATACCATTCACCATAGCCAAGGCTCAGATGTGGTGGTGCGATTATCGCAAGATGACCAGGAGAAAATTCACCTGAGCATTGAAGATAACGGTATTGGTATTCCAGAAAATGCCGAGAAAATGAACCATTACGGTTTAGCGATTATGCAAGAACGTAGCCGTCATTTAGGTGGGATTATTTCAATTCAGCGCCGTGATGTGGGTGGTACCGGCGTGTATTTTGAATTCACGCCTCAGTACATTTTGGAACGCCAAAGCGAGCCCTATCCGGCTTAACATTATGGGTTGTAAAACTCGCTTTGGTTCCGCAGATACATCACGCTGACCAATACTGCGCACAACAGATAGAAAGCAGCGAAAACAAACAGCGCAATGCCTGGTGTGGCATGGGTACTATTAATGTACCAGAGTGCAGGAATATAAGCGGCGCCCGCCGTTGCGACTGCAGTTAGCCAGCGCAGCGTCAGTGGTAACTGTTCGAATGGCAGCACCACACTCACGCTTCGGAAGATTGCGCTACTCGCAGCACCGGTAGCAATGAAAATCACTAAAAATACCAATAAATACCCAAGAAACCACTGCTCTGGTAACGGGCTCTGGCTCGCCTGATAGGTAATTACGCCCGCCACAACGCAACTCAGTGTGAGTACCAGTGCGCACCACAAAGTGACTTTCGCTCCGCCAAATAAATCCGCTAACCAGCCGCCAAACGGACGCGCTAACACGCCCAGTAGTGGACCAATCCACGCGTATGTCAACGCACTTGGCGCATAGGTTGCACTAAAGGTTTGTAGACTCAGCGGAAAAGTAATGGTGAAGCCGATAAACGAGCCAAAAGCCATCAGGTAAAAGAGTGTCATTAACCACGTATGTTTATTGCGCAAAATAGTGCGGTAATGTGTCCGATTCGTTAAACTTCCAAGTGGTGGCGTTGACTCTGTCGTAGAGGGTCTGGCAACTTGCCAAGTAATCGTCGCCAATACTATTGCCGCAACAATTAGCCAACCAATGTTGGCTAAATAAAGCGGCGCACCGGGGGCAATAACCCCAACGATGTCGCCGCTTCCATGCGCTGTGAACCAAGGTGTAGCCCCAAATAAATTGAGGCTAGAAAGAAATGGTATGGCCGCCTGAGCAACCACAATACCGACACCGGCGATACCCGCGTTTACCGCAAGTGTCCAGCCCAGACCGGTTTGATCAATTTTGTCGTTGCGGGTAAATGCAATAAATTGTGCCCCACCAAAGCCACAGGCAGCGGCCAGCCATTGCAGTGCGGTGTATGACAATGGCGGATTCATTAGCAGCCAGATCATGGCAATAGTTGGTAACAATAACGCAGCCGTACTGAGATAGATAAAGCGAGCTTGCATCGCACGCTCACCTAGCCAGAAGAACACAAAATGCCATATTGTTGCGCTCAATCCGGAAATAGCGAGCAAGCGGTACAGTTGAGCGAAACTAAAGCCAGCGTCAACGGTGAATAATTGCACCACTAACACACTGAGACTCATCCACAGCGTCATGCCAACAATCAAGTTGATTGCTGTTGGCTTGTCGACGGTTGAAGATGTGCGCACAGTATTCACGGGCAGCTCCTAGTAATTTTCATGCTATGAACTATGCGTGATTGAACGCAATACAACAATTCAGCGGGAGTGATAAATTGGCAAGGCAGAAGAGGCAACCGAAACTACCCCAAAAGGGATAGTTTGCGCTAATCTGTACTTTGTGGCACAACATTGTGTAACAATACGTGCTTTAGAATACTGATAAAACGCAATAAAAAGCGACGCAAACAAGGAGCTTGTCATGTCGGACACCCCCGCTAGCATCATGCTTGTGGATGATCATCCACTGCTGCGCAAGGGTTTGAAACAGCTGATTTCTCTCGAGGATGGCCTAGAAGTTGTTGCGGAGTGTAGCAACGGCGCAGATGCCTTGGAAAAAGCTGAAGAGCTTGACCCTGATCTGATCATTCTTGATTTAAACATGCAAGGCATGGATGGCCTCGAAACGCTGAAACGCATGCGCGATAACGGTGTGACGTCTCGCATTGTCATGTTGACGGTGTCTGATGCGGATGAAGATGTGGTGACCGCCATTACCAACGGCGCCGATGGCTACTTGTTGAAAGATATGGACCCAGAATTATTGCTGGATCAAATTCAACGCGCCATTGAAGGCAAAATGGTTCTTAGTGAAGCTATTACTGAGGTGCTGGCAACGGCATTGCGCCGTCCATCTGCACCGACCGCCAGTAAACTCGACGGCTTGACCAATCGCGAACGCGAAATTCTAGAACTGATAGCCAAAGGTATGAGTAACAAAGTGATTGCACGTGAACTCGATATTTCTGATGGCACCGTGAAAGTGCACGTGAAACACCTACTGAAAAAGCTGGGTTTACGCTCTCGAGTGGAAGCGGCAGTTTGGATGGTGAACCAAGACCTATAAGCTTATTGATGCACGTCAAAGCTTTACTTTTTAAATCAGCCCACACTTGTGGGCTGATTTAGTTATGGAGCCTTGATCATGCAACTTGGTGCACTGCTTACCCAATCACTGCGCCACAGCGGAGTGAACGAATTATTTGGTATTCCTGGTGATTTTATTTTGCCGCTGTTACAGCAGTTACAAGATCAACCTGATGCTCTCCCGTTTTATTATTTAACCCACGAACCTGCCGCCGTATATGCCGCTGATGCTGCGGCTCGCTGCGCTAATCGCCCAACCGCCGTAGTCTTAACCTATGGCGCTGGGGCACTTAACGGCGTCAATGCGGATGCCCAAGCCTACGAAGAATATGTGCCACTAATAATTATTGCTGGCTACCCAAGTGTGAAAGAAGTGGCATCTGGTCTACAAATCCATCATCAAGCCAAAACGATTGATTCGCAACGTACTATCTTTACCGAAATTACCTGCGCACAAGTTCGTTTAGATAATCCAGATACCGCTGCGAATGAGCTTCAATCCGCATTACAACAATGTCAGCGAAACTCTCGTCCAGTGTTGATTGAAATACCGCGTGATGCCGTCGATTTTAACTTGAAGGCAGCGAAAGTCGTGCTGCATGAAACGCCACAAGCGGTTGATGAACTGGCCTACCAACGGCTGGTTGAAGCCTTGGGTACAGCGCGACGCCCAGTAATTTTAAGTGGTGTGAACGTGCGCCGCAGCGGTGCCCAATTCGCACTAGAGCGACTTGCCGAGCAGTTCAATATTCCAATTGTGACTACCTTACTCGGGCGCGCCAGTGTGAACCCCGAACACAGCTGTTATGGCGGCGTATTCTGCGGCGCACAAGACACTCGAGCTTGCCAGTTGATATATGATGCCGATCTTGTGTTAGCCATTGGTGTGGTTTACACCGATAGTAATTTCAGTGCGCATCAGGCGCTAATTCATGCCGAACACTTTCATCGAATCGACTTTCCGAAGCAACCGCTAAAGCTATTCTGTGCTCGTCTTGCCAGTGAACCATTGCCTCTTTTTGATCACCGTGATTTAACGCCGATACAGCAGCGAGAGACGACCAATTTTAGTGCCGACACCGTGGTGCGTGAAATTCATCAGCAGCTTAGCCGCCAACGCGCGATTGTGCCCATCATTAGCGATGTTGGCGACTGCTTGTTTGCATCTCTACAAGCGACACCTTCAGAATTCTTGGCACCCGCTTACTATGCCTCAATGGGATACGCCGTTCCGGCTGCACTTGGGGTTTATGTGACGAGCCAACGACGCCCGGTGGTATTGGTTGGTGATGGCGCTTTCTTAATGACCGGTTTAGAGCTCGCTCACAGCTTGCGTTATGGCTGCCGACCAATTGTGGTGCTGTTTAACAACCACAAATGGGACATGATTGCGGCATTTGCGCCAACACTTAAAGCAACCGCGCTACAGCATTGGCAATTCCCCCAGCTGGCTGAATCCATGGGGATTCATAGCTTGCGTGCGCATGACCAACAAAGCTTCGCAGCTGCCTTTGCGCATGCTTGGGCTGACCCCGATCGCGCCCACCTGATTGATGTATGGCTACCAGAAAATAGCCGCACGGCGCGACTTCAACAGTTCGCTCAAACGTTGACGGCGATCAACAAAACGGGCGCCAGCGAGGTATAAACTACCCGGTCAAAATTCCAGCCACAACCGACTGCAGTTACACAAGGGTGTTATGTCATCACATCAAACCGGACCAGAATTATTGAGCCCAGCCGGCAGCATCAAAGCGATGCGCCTTGCATTTGCTTACGGTGCCGATGCTGTTTATGCCGGCCAACCTCGCTATAGCTTGCGTGTACGCAACAACGAATTTGATTTGCCCCGCCTTGAGCAAGGCATCAACGAAGCGCACGCGCTGGGTAAAAAGTTCTACGTGGTGGTGAATATTGCCCCGCACAACGCCAAGCTTGTTTCATTTGTAGAAGATATGGCTCCGGTGGTGGCCTTAAAGCCAGATGCGCTCATTGTGTCTGATCCTGGCATTGTTATGTTGCTACGCCAACATTATCCCGAGCAAGCATTGCATTTAAGCGTACAGGCCAATACTGTCAACTGGGCGGCGGTGCAATTCTGGCAGCAGCAAGGCATTGAGCGAGTAATTTTGTCACGTGAACTTGAAGTACGTGAGATTGCTGACATTCGCGAGAAATGTCCGGATATGGAGCTTGAAGTATTCGTGCACGGTGCGTTGTGTATGGCCTATTCTGGCCGTTGTTTGCTATCTGGCTACTTCAATAAACGCGACCCCAATCAAGGCGCTTGCACTAATTCGTGTCGCTGGCCATATCAGGTGCATGATGCCGAAGAAGACGCGGTAGGTCAGTTTAATCCTATCGACACGCCAGTGCTACTAACCGAGCCACAGCGTCCTGGTGAATATATGCTGATGGACGAGGACCTGCATGGCACGTACATCATGAATTCCAAAGACTTGCGTGGCATTGAGCACGTTGAGGCGTTAACCCGTATGGGGGTGCACTCACTGAAAATTGAAGGGCGCACTAAGTCACCTTATTACGTTGCACGCACCGCACAAGTATATCGCCAAGCGATTGATGATGCGGTGGCCGGCAAACCATTTAACCGAGGTTTATTAGCTGACTTGGAGGGCATGGCGAATCGGGGTTTCACTGAAGGCTTCTTGCGCCGCCACGTGCCCAGCGACACGCAAAACTACGATACCAGCCATAGCTTGGGTGAACAGCTCTTGGTAGGGGAAGTGCTGTCGGTTGAAGGCGCTGATGCTTATGTTGATGTCAAAAATGCCTTTGCTGTCGGCGATACACTGATTTTGATGAAACCATCAGGAAATGTGACCTTTACACTGAGCGCTATGCGCGATGCACAAAACGAACCTTTGCCCCGTGCCGCCGGTGCTGGCCGCCAGGTTCACGTGCAATTACCAATTGAGTTAACCGATGATGATGCACACTTCAGTATGCTCATTAAGATTGGCGAACACAAACCGCAACAAACGATTCCAGTGGTGGAGGTGACCAATGCCTGTGGTGATTGATAGCGATTGCATTAACTGCGACATGTGCGTACCCGAGTGCCCTAATGACGCCATTGCCATGGGCAAAGAGCACTACATAGTAGACGTGAACAAATGCACCGAATGCGAGGGCTTCTACGATGAACCCGCTTGCATTCCGGTTTGCCCGATTGAATGCATGACGTTAGTTCCTGACGCTTAAGCTTGCAAGCAAGCACTCAGGTGCTCACGCCAGAACTCTGGTGCTTGCTGCATGGTACGGCGACCCACGCTGATTTCGCAAATACACTCATTATTTATAAGGGCGCGCGGTAACGGCAGAACAACCACACCTGTTGTATTCGCATAATCAGTGATTGCATGAATCAACGTCTCTTCTTCGCGGTCAATGTGCAAGTGGAACATGGCCGCTTGCGGTTGCTTGGGGTTCACACGCACACCATCAATGGAATCCAGTAACTGACCAAGTTCCCGCGCATAGTGAACGGCGTTATTAATTGCCGCTAAATTATCTTCAAGACCTTTCTCAGCCGCCAAAATATATGGATACATTGATATTAAATTACCGCCCGCGCGACGACTCCAACGTTTTGCCTCCGAAATAAATGCTTCTGTACCCGCCAAAATCGCTCCGGCAATACCACCGATATCTTTGTACAAGCTCACGTAGACCGAGTCAGCAAACTCACAAATTTCTGCCAAACTGCGTTGGTAATACGTTGGACAATGCCACAGCCGTGCGCCATCGATGTGAACGGCAATGCTATGTTTACGTGCCCATGCCACTTGCGCCTGCAAGTCATCCCAAGTCGGTAGTTGACCGCCAATTTCACGCATCGGCAACTCCAGCACAATCGCCGCTAATTCGGTTGTATTCGCTTGTTCTAAGTCGTTCAGTGTTAGCACCTTCTCGGCATTACCTAACAGCAGGCCTTGCAGCCCCCATAGCTGCTGATAACCATCTTGTTCATGCAGCACCAGATGCGATGTTGGGTGCAGCCCAACTTGCTGTTTCTGGCTTGCCTCGCTGTGAATTTTCAGCGCCATCGGCTGTGCCAGCGTTCCGCTTGGCAAAAATAACGCCGCTGGTTTACCAAGCATGTTGGCAATTTTCGCCTCAAAGCTCTCAATCAATGCGCCGCTACCATACACATCTGGCTCAAGAACACTTTCAGAACGCTCGGCAAGTTGTCGCAATACCTGCGCCATGGACTCAGGCGGATGACGCAGTATCGACCACTGCGCCTGACGTGCGGCTTGTTGATAGGCTTGGCGTATATTGGTCATGAGGCTGTCACTTCTACTTGAAATACTGTGCTATTAAACAAAGTTTCATCGAAAAAAGCTATTAAGTTGGTCGTTTTTATTTCCTTTGACTAGACTCATTAAGAGCGTAGGGTAAGGCATTATCATGAAATTTGATGATGCTAACGAATTGAAACGAGGAGTTTTTTATGAGTGACAATGCAGGTAAATGCCCAGTCATGCACGGTGGCAACACTGCGACCGGCAAATCAAATATGGATTGGTGGCCGAATGCCTTGAACTTAGACATTCTGCACCAGCACGACCGCAAGACCAACCCGCTAGATCCTGACTTCAAATATTCCGAAGCGTTGAAACAACTCGACGTTGACGCCTTAAAGAATGACTTAAAAGCCTTAATGACCGACAGCCAAGCGTGGTGGCCGGCCGATTGGGGTCATTACGGTGGTTTGATGATTCGGATGGCATGGCATGCTGCCGGGTCATATCGTATTGCGGATGGTCGCGGTGGCGGCGGTACCGGTAACCAACGTTTTGCGCCATTAAACTCATGGCCCGACAACGTGAACCTCGACAAAGCACGTCGCTTGTTATGGCCGATCAAAAAGAAATACGGTAACAAAATTAGCTGGGCCGATTTAATTATCTTAGCTGGCACCATGGCTTATGAGTCAATGGGTTTACCTGCCTATGGTTTCGCTTTTGGTCGCGAAGATATCTGGCACCCTGAGAAAGACACCTATTGGGGTTCAGAAACGGAATGGCTTGGTAAAACTCGGTACGAAAAAGACGACAGCAAAACGTTAGAAGATCCACTAGCTGCGGTGCAAATGGGTTTGATTTATGTGAACCCAGAGGGTGTCGATGGTAATCCCGACCCGTTACGCACTGCACAAGACGTGCGCGAAACCTTCTTACGTATGGCCATGAACGATGAAGAAACTGTCGCGCTAACCGCTGGTGGTCACACCGTTGGTAAATGTCACGGTAACGGCAAAGCTGAGAACTTGGGTCCTGATCCTGAATCTGCCGACGTTCATGAGCAAGGCTTAGGCTGGAACAATACTAAAACCCGCGGCATTGGCCGAGATACGGTGACTAGCGGCATTGAAGGCGCGTGGACAACCAACCCAACCCAATGGGATAACGGTTATTTCTACTTATTGTTCACCTATGACTGGGAGCTGAAAAAGAGTCCCGCCGGTGCTTGGCAGTGGGAACCGATCAATATTAAAGAAGAAGACAAGCCAGTTGACGTGGAAGACCCATCCATTCGTCGTAATCCGATTATGACGGATGCCGATATGGCCATGAAGATGGATCCAGAGTATCGCAAGATTTCTGAGCGCTTCTACAACGACCCAGAGTACTTCTCAAAGGTATTCGCTCGTGCTTGGTATAAGCTGACGCACCGCGACATGGGGCCATTAGCTCGTTATTTAGGCCCAGATGTTCCGCAGGAAGAATTGATTTGGCAAGATCCGATTCCTGCTGGTAACAAGGACTATGACGTTGCCGCAGTGAAAGCGAAAATTGCTGACACGGGGCTGTCCGTTGCTGAACTTGCGGCAACCGCATGGGACAGTGCGCGCACGTTCCGTGGCTCAGACCTTCGCGGTGGCGCCAACGGTGCACGCATTCGTTTAGCGCCACAGAAAGACTGGGAAGGCAATGAGCCGGAACGTCTTGCCAAAGTGTTGAGTAAGCTTGAACCGATTGCACAAGCAACCGGCGCCAGCCTTGCTGATGTGATTGTACTTGGCGGTAACTATGCGGTAGAACAAGCCGCAAAAAACGCCGGCTTCAACATTGAAGTGCCATTTGCACCAGGCCGCGGCGACGCCACTGATGAGCAAACCGATATTGAGTCGTTTGAGCCGCTGGAGCCAATTCATGATGGCTTCCGCAATTGGTTGAAGAAGAACTACTCCGTGCAACCGGAAGAGTTGCTCGTTGATCGCGCTCAGTTGATGGGGCTAACGGCTCCTGAAATGACGGTGCTGATGGGCGGCATGCGTGTACTTGGCACCAACTACGGCGGTAGCAAGCACGGTGTGTTTACCGACCGTGTTGGCAGCTTAACCAATGACTTCTTCGTGACGCTCACTGATATGCGTTACAAGTGGGAGCCAACTGGCCGTAATAGTTACGCGATTAAAGACCGTAAAACTGATGAAACCAAATACACCGCATCACGCGTCGATTTGGTGTTTGGCTCGAACTCAATTTTGCGCTCATACGCCGAACTCTATGCGCAAGACGATTCACAGGAAAAGTTTGTCAACGATTTCGTTAAGGCATGGACCAAAGTGATGAATGCAGACCGATTTGATATCGCTTCTTAGTTAGTTGGAATATTCGCGCTCTGTCATTGAGGCAGAGCGCGAATGTAAGTTCGATTGTGCGACATTGGTTAACAGGCTATTCTGGCTTCTCGTTGTTAGATATTTTAAGAGATTCGTGAGTTGATTCATCTACCCACATTGATCATTACAACAGTCATTCTCAATGTTGTACTCGGTATAACGCTGTTCGTTATTTACCGAGCTCTTCCTGCGCAAAAAAGTTTCAAAACCTGGGCAATCGCGTGCTTTTCGTTTGCATTAGCCAATATTTTGGTCAGTTTACGAGGTACGATTGATCAACCATTGCTGACAATTGTGGTTGCCGACCTACTAATTATTAGTGTGCCATTACTCGCCTTACACGGTATGCGGCAGTATCGGCAGCAAATCGACGTTCCTCGAACGGGGATGATCGTCACTATGGCGATCAGTGCGATATTACTGCTGAGTGCGCACGCCACAGAATATATCGCACAAACGGTAACCGCGGTTTTATGTGGCGTCATTTATCTCTTTGCCGCGAATTATCTTCGACATATTCGCCCCACACCACGAATTACTCGTCATTTGTTGATGGGCTTGTTCGGTATCCATGGTTTACTCATGCTACTTATGGCGAGTTCAGCGCTGCAGCAGGCGGACCCCAGCAAATCATTATTTACTTTCCTGCTGATGGCGCATTTAATCATGACGACCATGACGACGCTGCTATTCCCAGTACTGGCTTTTTCACACAACGAGCGTCGCTTGTTAAAAATCGCGCACTTAGACGAACTAACTGAATTATTTAATCGACGCGCTTTTTTTGAGCACGGAGCCTTGCTTCTTGCACAGAATAAGCAGTTAGAAAAACCGTCATGCATTTTGATGATTGATCTTGATCACTTTAAATCGATAAATGACCAATTTGGTCACGCAACCGGTGATGCTTGCCTACGGCATGTGGCGGAAGTTATTCGTAAAACCATGCGCGAACGTGACGTTGCTGCGCGTATTGGCGGCGAAGAGTTTGCGATTGCTTTGTCAGATGTTGACCGTCAACAGGCAGAAATGATCAGTCAGCGTTTAGTCGAACATATTGCAGCACACGCTTTTCATTTCGATGGTAACGATATTGAACTGACGGTAAGCCTAGGGGGCATTTTGAGTACGCGAAGCCGACGAGCTTTGAGTGATTTACTCAACGATGCCGATGCCGCACTTTATGCTGCCAAAGCAAGTGGTCGCAACCAGTTTAAATTTGCCTGACCCCGCACCAATTAGGCTGTCGACTGGCTACGTTGCTGGCATAGCACACGTAGCCAATCTAGCGCCGGCTGACCCGCTTTTGATCGTGGAAATGCGAGGCCAATCGTGCGTTGTAAAGGAATACCTTCTAATGGCCGCAACACCACATCTTGACGGTCATGTAACACCTCGAAGTCGGGTACTAACGCGACACCGACACCGGCAGAAACCAAGCCGAGCGCATATTCAATCGTATGAATGTCAGCACGAATATCTGGCTGGATGCCGTTGCGTATCAATTCCGGATAAAACTGTGACCACGCATCGCACGGTGTGCGTTTGATCAGTGCCAAACCATCAAAATCTTCCAATTGTAAGCTCTGCTTGAGCGCTAACGGATGCCCCGCTGGTAACGCAATCAAGAAGTGGTCAGTCCAAATGGGCAAAAACTGTTCACCGGCTTTGAGCATTTTCGGGGTAATAATGCGCGCGTCGGCATCATCTTCCGGTTCTACCAAATGCAACTCAAGCCCCTCCACACCAGCACTGAATTCACGCAACAACTGACTCATACGCTCCACGCCCAGTGCACGAATTAGGCCCAAGCGAAATTGTACCCGTTTCACGCTATGTCGAAACGAGGCTTTCAGCGATTGCATTTGGCTGAGCAAACGCCCCGCATGACCGTATAAACGTTCGCCATCTTCAGTTGGCGTCACTCCTCGCGATTGCCTAACGAACAACGCCGCGCCCAACTCATCTTCCAGTTGCTGCAATGCAGTTGACAAGCTTGGCTGCGCAACATGACAGGCACGTGCCGCGGCGCTAATACTGCCGTTTTCATACACGGCCACGAAGTAATTTAGTTGTCGCAAATCCATAGGTAAAAGCTATAGCTGGTTTAGTTTTTATATGATTTAACTTTACAACAAACAGGAGTAAAGTGAGAACAAATAAAAGCGTTATTGGTTTTTCGTTACTCGTTATTCGATTAGGACAAACCGATTTAAATTCTAGATCGAATAACGAATAACGATTAACGAATAACGATTAACGTCTCTTAAACTGAGGATTTTCCATGGCTCGTTTTCCTTTTGACTGGCAAGACCCATTCCAATTTTCATCCATGCTGACTGAAGAAGAACGCATGATTCGCGATACCGCCCATCAGTACTGCCAAGAAAAACTGATGACACGGGTGCTTACGGCCAACCGTGAAGAGCGCTTTGATCGTGAGATTATGAACGAGCTAGGTGAACTGGGATTATTGGGTGCGACATTGCCGGAAAAATACGGCTGTGCGGAAGTAAATCATGTGTGTTATGGCCTCATTGCACGTGAAGTTGAGCGCGTGGATAGCGGTTATCGTAGCGCTATGAGTGTGCAATCGAGCTT
The DNA here is from genome assembly GCF_009734345.1 of Pseudidiomarina andamanensis. GTDB lineage: Bacteria > Pseudomonadota > Gammaproteobacteria > Enterobacterales > Alteromonadaceae > Pseudidiomarina > Pseudidiomarina andamanensis. Next base: position 1,753,976 of record NZ_CP032551.1, read on the forward strand.
AGTGATGCACCCGATTTATGCCTACGGTACCGAAGCGCAACGTATGAAATATTTGCCGAAGTTGGCAAGCGGCGAGTGGGTTGGTTGTTTTGGTTTGACCGAACCGGATGCCGGCTCTGATCCGGCCAGCATGCGTACAACAGCGAAGAAAGTTGACGGCGGTTATGTGCTAAAAGGCACGAAGATGTGGATTACTAACTCGCCGATTGCCGATGTGTTTGTGGTGTGGGCGAAGCTTGATGGTGAAATTCGCGGCTTCGTACTTGAGAAAGGTATGAAGGGTTTGTCGGCGCCTAAAATTGAAGGCAAATTCTCATTGCGCGCGTCAATTACCGGCGAGATTGTAATGGATAACGTCGAAGTACCAGAAGACGCTTTGTTGCCAAACGTCAGGGGTTTGAAAGGCCCATTCGGCTGTTTGAATAAAGCGCGATACGGTATTGCATGGGGTGCATTGGGTGCAGCAGAATTCTGCTGGCATGCGGCGCGTCAGTACACCTTAGATCGCCATCAGTTTAATCGTCCGTTAGCTGCAACCCAGCTGATTCAGAAGAAATTAGCCGACATGCAAACCGAAATCACTATTGGCTTGTTAAGTTGTTTGCAAGCAGGCCGGTTAATGGATTTAGACCAATTACCACCAGAAACCATTTCATTAATTAAGCGCAATTCATGTGGCAAGGCGCTCGATATCGCACGTGTTGCTCGTGATATGCACGGCGGTAACGGCATTGCCGATGAGTACCATGTCATTCGCCACGTGATGAACCTTGAAGCGGTGAATACCTACGAAGGTACGCACGATGTTCATGCGCTGATTTTGGGTCGCGCACAAACTGGTTTACAAGCGTTCGGTTAAACTCACTCGGTCGCAGGAGGTTTCCCTATGGCTGCAGCAATGCACCCGTGGCTGGTGGAGTTTATCCAGCGTATTGATGACCGTCGCTTACCACCGGCGCACGCCGCCGGTGGTGTTCTAGGCGATGCTGATTTATTTGATTTATTCGAGTCACAACTAGATAGCCGCTTATTAGATTTACAATCACGCTTGATGCAAGCGGCGGGGCAAAGTTTCTACACCATCGGTAGCGCGGGCCATGAAGGCAACGCCGCTGTAGCGAAAGCCCTGCGAGTAACCGACCCCGCATTTTTACATTATCGCAGCGGCGCATTCTTTATTCAGCGGGCGAAGCAATCACCGGGCAGCACCCCGCTGTATGACATGATGCTCAGCTTTGCCGCCTCGGCTGACGAACCAATTGCCGGCGGTCGCCACAAGGTTCTGGGTAGCTTGCATTTAAACGTGCCGCCACAAACCAGCACCATTGCCTCGCATGTGCCAAAGGCAATGGGTACCGCATTTGCTATTGGATTATCAAAGCGCTTGAACCACCAAGGTACATGGCCACATGACGCCATTGCCATGTGTAGTTTTGGGGATGCTTCAGCGAACCATTCCACCGCGCTCGGGGCAATAAATTCAGCCAGTTGGGCGGCTTATCAGCAAATTCCAATGCCATTGCTGATGGTGTGCGAAGACAATGGTTTAGGTATTTCAACGCACACGCCAAAGGGCTGGATACAACAGCAGTTGAGCCAACGTCCATCGTTAAAATACTTCTTTGCCGATGGCAGCAACTTAGCAGAGACCTATTTGGTGGCCCGCGAAGCAGCTGACTACGTTCGCCAGAAACGCAAGCCCGCAGTGCTGCATTTGCGCACGGTTCGTTTGTTTGGCCACGCCGGAGCTGACGCCGAGGTAGCTTATCGTAGCAAGCAAGAAATCGCGCTTGATAGCGAACGCGATCCGCTTTTGCATAGCTGCGCCGCATTGATCAGTCGTGGCTTACTCGACCATCAACAACTCATTGCATACGTACAACAACAACAGCAGCGAATTGCGCGCATCGCCGCGCAAGCATCGCAACAACCGAAATTAGAAACCGCTGAACAAGTGATGGCGTCGATTGTGCCACCGAAGCGACAGGGCGACCTGCCCGCGCCGGTGAGTGGCGAGCAGCGTACCAACTTATTCAAATGGGACAAGCATAACGCTGGGAAGCCTCAGCATTTGGCAAAACTGATTAACTTGGCTCTACACGACTTGATGGCACAGCACCAAAACATCGTGATGTGTGGCGAGGATATTGCCAAAAAAGGCGGTGTTTATCACGTCACCCAGCACCTGATGGAAGCGTTTGGTCCAAACCGCGTGTTGAACACTGTGCTTGATGAACAGAGTATTCTAGGGCTCGCGATCGGTATGGCGCAGCAAGGCTTTATCGCAATGCCAGAAATTCAGTTTTTGGCCTACGTGCATAATGCCGAAGATCAAATACGTGGCGAAGCGGCAACGTTGTCGTTCTTCTCCAATGGCCAATACACCAACCCCATGGTGATTCGTATTGCTGGGCTGGCCTATCAGCGTGGGTTTGGTGGGCACTTTCACAATGACAACTCTTTTGCGGTGTTCCGCGATATTCCGGGCGTGATTTTATTGTGCCCATCGAACGGTCGTGATGGCGCTTTACTCATGCGCCAGGCTGTTGATTTAGCCGCGCGTGAACAGCGCGTGGTGATCATGTTGGAGCCAATTGCACTCTATATGACCCGTGACTTACACCAAGAAGGTGACGGTGGTTGGCTACATGAGTATCCCGATCCGCAAGAGCCAACGCCGGCACTTGGTGAACCTTCAATTCATGGTAACGGCAACGATTTAGCGATTATTTCGTACGGCAATGGCTACTACTTGAGTCGCCAAGCGGAAGCAAAACTGACCGAGCAAGGCCACAACGTTCGCGTTCTTGATATCCGCTGCTTAGTGCCGCTACATGTGGATAAAATTATTGATGCACTCGGTGGCTGTAAGAAAGTCTTAATTGTGGACGAATGTCGCCGTCGCGGCTCGCTAAGTGAAGAGTTATTCACAGAGTTACACGAACGTAAGCCAGGAATGTTTACTGTTTCGCGTCTCAATGCCGAAGACAGCTTTATTCCATTAGGTAAAGCCGCGTATAGCGTTTTACCGTCTACTGAGCAAATCATCGCGCAGGCACAGCGTTTATTGGAGGCGAACTAATGGCAGCAGAACGTAAAACAGCCCTTGTCGTTTGCCCAGGCCGCGGCACTTATAACAAACCCGAACTGGGATCAATTTCGGGTTCAATTTCGCCAAAAATCGGCGGAGATATGCCGAATTTAAACGATATATTGCGTCAAATCGACGACGTTCGCGTCCAGTTAGGGCAACCAACAGTAACCGAGCTTGATCAAGCTCCATTGTTTAAAACCTCGCTACATCAGAAGCCCGAAAACGCCGCGGCATTAATTTACGCTGGTGGTTACCTTGATTACCTCGCCATTGACGATACTCGCTTTGACGTCGTCGGTATCACCGGCAACTCAATGGGTTGGTATACCGCAATGGCAAGCGCTGGCTGCTGGGACATTGAAACCAGCACGCGGTTAGTTACCAACATGGCTCAGCTCACCGCTGGTGGAGAAGGTGCTCAGTTTATTTACCCGATTGTGGACGCTGACTGGCGGCCACATCAAGGTTATATCGATGCGGTTAATGAACAGCTCACACGCTTTCCTGGTGAGTTAAACATGTCGATTCGCTACGGCGGTTATGCGGTGCTGGCGGGCTCGGAAGAAGCCTGTACCGAAGCCGTTAGAGCGCTACCACGTGTTGACGACCGCTTCCCGATGATTTTGCCGGGGCACGCCGCATTCCATACGCACTTTATGAATGACGCATCACTGCAAGCGCTCGATTTATGGCCGCAAGCCGCATTTCGAGCGCCGCTAGTGCCCTTGATTGATGGTCGCGGTCATATTTGGTCACCGCATGTGGTTGATAAGGCCGCGTTACATCAGTACACCCTGGGTCATCAAGTAACACAAACCTATGACTTCACCCGAGCTATTCAAACGGCCGTGAAAGAGTTTGCGCCAGACCACATTATTTTATTAGGGCCGGGTGCCGGTTTAGGTGGTGCGGTAGCGCAAGCCCTCATTGAAATGAACTGGCAAGGCCTGAATAGTAAAGCGGAATTTGCGGCGCGCCAGCAAGCTGACACGCCTTATGTTTTGTCTATGGGGTTACCTGAACAGCGTGTTCTGGTGACAGGTTAGCAAACTTAACATTGATGGCGCGCAGGCAAGCTTTGCCACGCGCCGTTAAATCTGTCATAAACTGAAATTGTTGCCGCGGATCTATCGGATAAGCCTTTAACCGATAATGCGTTCCCCACGGCTGTTCGCTGATAACAACAGTGATTTGTTTTTTTAACTGCACATAGGGGCTCGTTAGCGCCACGTCTTCCAATAACTGCTTCACCTGATGAGCATCATGATCCGCGGCCAAATAAAAGCTCGTCACGCACATGAGGCTTGGTCCGCCATTATTGGCGTTATGAATCAAGCCATCCCACAATTTCAGATGCGGCACAAACACCACGGTATCATCCGGTGTAACCAACTCAACTGCACGCATGCCAATATGCTTCACCTCACCATAGGTACCATCGACTTCAATCCAGTCGCCTGGCCGATACGGCAATTCATACACCGCGACAATGCCAGCGATTAAGCTACTGACATAATCTTTCATTGCAAAGCCAATGGCTAAGCCTGCGGCTCCTAAAATAGCGATCATATTCTGCATGGTGGTTTCGATGACCATTGGCACAATCCAAATCGTCGCTAGCACAAACACCACAACGCGCAGAGTAGGGATCATTGCCAATACGAACAAGCGTTGTTTGCCATGCAAATGCTCGGCAAGCCATGGGAACAATCGCTGGCTTAACCAGATGATGCCAACCGAGACAGCAATAACCACGGCAATTTCAATCACGGCATCACTGGTTACCGTTTTAAAAAGGCCGATTATTTTATCTGTTTCCATACTGTCGTCCTTCTAGCGTAGTGTCGGTTAAAATGCATCAACGTAAAAACCACGACTTTTTAAGAAATCGCGTACGGCCAAGTAACCATAAACGGTGACATGCCATTGATTGTCGTCGTAATGGATCAGGCGAGCTTGCTGCAGTTGCAATAACTGCACATCGAGTTGATCAGCTGCCACTGTTGGTAGCAAGCGTTGCAACGTTTCACCGCTCAGGCCCATATGCAACAGCAGGGTATATAAAACAAATGCGGTTTCGTCGCCACAGTCTGGTGGCATGCTTGGTAAATCATGGCCTTCATCCTGCTGCACGGCCCAAAGCGCCAGCGCTAAGCCAACGTTGCCAAATGCGCGGGCAGCGAGTGCTTTGAGCTGTTTGTCTTCAGCTCGAATCCCTACTTGGTGCAACAATGCCTCTTCAGCTGCTGCAAAACAATAAACGTTCGGAAGATTCACCGGCCACGCCCGTTGCAAAAATGCAAAACTCCAACTGTCGCAAACCACAAGCCCTTGCCCCAATTCACCACGCATCAGCTTGGGCAATAAGGTGCGGACAAAGGCCATACCGTCAGTACGTCGTTGCCAATAGTTGGCCAGATCATCAATCAACCATTGCTCGGTGCTCTGCGCTTGCCACCACGAATCAACATCAACGCTATTCAGTTGCTCTTCGGCAGGTGGGGTTAGTTGGTTCCAGTTGTGGCGTTGAGCCCACTCTCGAGCTATTGCGGCGGTACCGCTAAACGGTGGGCTAATCAGGAATTTTATACCGGGCTCACTCTCACTACGCCACTCATCGAAGGCGGCATCGAGCGCATCTGCACCTGGTTTTAAATCAAACTCGCGATACCCTGGAAAGTCCGATTGTTCTTCGTCATCACTGGTTTCGTCTGCTTTAGGAAACAGGTTGCGAATGTGCTGAAACAACTGCTGTAAGCGGGTACTCGCCGGCGCATCAGGCCGTTCAAATTCAGCTAAACGAATGACGCACCAGTTATTCTCAGATGACATAAATTCCGTGTCCTTGTGTAACTTACCCTGCTCAATAATAACGGATAGTAGCACGACCGATGGTATTTGCATCGGTACCGAACCAGAGTGTACGGCTTTCTGGATCGAACACCATATGACGAATGGTGCCACCGCCACTTTCTACTTCAAACGGCTTGGTAAAGGTTTCGCTGACAGAATCAAATCCAACAATACGGTTGGGTTGAACACCCGTTTCTGCAGCCCATACGTAACCGCGATGATCAACCACCATGGCATATGGCATCGAGCGCACACCTGCCGGCATTGGCCACTCTTTAATTTCATCCGTAGCTGGATTCCAGCGCCCTAAAAAGCCACCCGCATAATCGACATACCAGAAGTGACCTTGCGCATCGACTCCCAGCCGACGTGGCCGATTATTGTCACGTGGAAGCTGGATTTCTTTCACGTCATTGTCGTCATCCAGCGTTAATAGCTTGTTGGTGCCGAACAACGCCACCCACGGCTTACCTTGAAACACCACAAGACCGTACGGGCGGGCATTCTTAGTGGGCACATCCCACAAGGTAATATTGCTCGTTTTAGCATCCATATGGCCAATTTGATTCGCTCCTTGTGCGCTAAACCAAATGTCGCCATTCATATCAAATTCCATGGTATGAACGTCGCGACGGCCTTTGCCAGGTAACGGATATTGGGTAATCTCAAAGGTTTCCCGGTCGATCTTGCCAATGTGGCCGCCTTTGTTACCGGCGTACCAAGCACCGCGATCGTCCACAATAATATTGTGCGGCCCAGCGCCTTCAGGCAAATCGATGCGTTTCATATCGCCGGTTTTTGGATTCAAAACCGCGGCATAATCAGAGCGCTGTCCAACAAACCAAACTTCATCATCACCGGCAACATAAGGGTCACGCGGTCGTGAGTTCTCCCAAGGTACTTGCCACTCTTTGATTTCTAATGTGGCGTTTGCAGGCTCAGCCGGAGCGCCACTTAGCATCAGTGCTAATGTCATTGCTAACATAACAACCTCCACTACGTTATTCGTTATTCGTTAATGGAGTATAGACTGTCATTGATTTATAGTGTTTTCATGTTTTTCGAAAAACGAATAACCACTAACGAGTAACGGCTTTTTTTATGTTTGAGATCTTTATTGCTGTTTTATTCTTTGCTTTCTCGACCACCATAACACCTGGACCAAACAACGTCATGATCATGTCATCGGGCATGAATTACGGCGTTAAGGCGAGCCTGCCGCACTTTTTGGGTATTTGTTTGGGCTTCCCGCTGATGGTGCTGCTGGTTGGGTTAGGCTTTGGGGTGATTTTTGATCGGTTCCCGAATTTGCATCAATTAATCAAAGTACTCGGTGTGCTGTATTTGCTGTGGTTGGCCTGGCACATCGGTACGGCAGAGCCGAAGGCCATTCAAAAAGGCGAGAAAAAGCCATTTACGTTTTGGCAGGCTGCACTATTTCAGTGGGTGAATGCGAAAGCTTGGGTGATGGCATCAGGTGCAGTGGCCGCGTTCACTACAGTACAAGGCACACCGTTTCTTGAAGTGCTTGCCATTACATTGGCGTTCTTGCTGATGGCATTTCCGTGCGTGGGTGTGTGGTTAGTCTTTGGCTCGTTGCTACGCAAGGTGTTAACGAACCCAATTATGCAGCGTCTGTTCAATATCACCATGGCAGTTATTTTGGTGCTATCGATTGTGCCCGTAGTGATGGAGTTATGGCGCTTTTACTTTGCGCCAGCAGTTTAAAAGTTACTGATGGGTTCATCGTCGGCGTCTAAATAGGCCGTAATCGCGGCGATGAACTCTTGGCCGTAGCGTTCTAGTTTCTTTTGACCCACGCCGGTGATTGCCAACATGGCGGTTTCGTCGGTGGGATAACTAACCGCCATTTCCACTAAGCTGGTGTCATTGAAAACCACAAACGGCGGTACTTCTTCAGTGTCTGCAATAGCTTTTCGTAGCGCGCGTAAACGACGGAACAGCACTTTATCGTAATCGCCACGATCAGCCACGCGAGGTTTGCTGACCACCAAATTGATTCGCGGCTCAGCAAGCTGTAAGGCAACTTCACCTCGTAGCACGGGACGCGCCGCATCGGTCAGTTGCAGCACACCATACTGCTGCACATTTTGAATCACCAAACCACGATGAATGAGCTGACGCACCACGCCTAGCCAGTATTCGTGGCTTTGTTCAGCACCAATACCATAGGTTGATAGTTTGTCATGCCCCAATTCCATGAGCCGCTGTGATTTACTCCCACGCAACACATCAATCACATGATTCATCCCAAAGCGCTGACTAACCCGATAAACACATGACAGCACTTTTTGCGCATCGACGGTACCATCGTATTGGCGCGGTGGGTCCAGACAAATGTCGCAGTTCCCACAAGGTTTATCACGGTATTCATTAAAATAGTTGAGTAACACTAAGCGGCGGCAGGTTTGTGCCTCGCTCATTGCTTGCATAGCGGTGAACTTATGCAGCTCAATACGACGCCGCTCTTCATCTGGATGGTCGTGGATAATCGATTTGATCCAAGCGGCATCTGAAGGGTCATAGAGCAGCACGGCTTCGGCGGGTAAGCCATCACGACCAGCACGGCCGGTTTCTTGGTAATAACCTTCAACACTGCGCGGCACATCAAAGTGCACCACAAAACGCACGTTCGGCTTGTTAATGCCCATGCCAAACGCCACGGTTGCCACCACCACATCAATATCGTCACGTACAAAGCCACGCAGTACGCTCTCACGTTGGTCATGCTCCATGCCGGCATGGTAACCGGCGGCACGCAGGCCTTCACGCTGGAGCTTTTCAGCAAGCTCTTCAACTTTCTTGCGACTACCACAATAAACGATACCTGAAGCACCACGCTGCTTCTTAATGTAGTCCGTCACCTGCTTATAAGGTTTGTATTTTTCTTCAACCACATAGCGAATATTAGGGCGATCAAACGAGCCTTTATATACCACCGGATCATGCAAATGTAGGCGGCTAATAATATCCGCTTCGGTTGCGGCATCCGCGGTTGCTGTTAATGCCATAAACGGCACATTCGGCAGGGTTTCGCGAAGTTGGCCGAGTTGACCATATTCGGGCCGAAAATCGTGTCCCCACTGGGAAATACAGTGCGCCTCATCAATTGCTACCAGGGTCACCGGCCATTGTTGTAACAAGCGAATGAAGAAACTCTGCATAGCACGCTCAGGACTCACATAAAGTAACCGTATTTGGTTACTATTAAGCTGCTGCATGATCTGATTGCTTTGCTCGGGCGTGAGTCCGTTATTAAGTGCAGCAGCGGCAACCCCCATGGTTTGCAAAGCTTCGACTTGGTCTTGCATCAAGCTGATCAAGGGTGAAATCACCACCGTCAAGCCGTCTGAGTTTAATGCTGGCAGTTGATAGCAAAGCGATTTCCCACCGCCGGTCGGCATGAGTACTAAGGCATCGCGCTGTTGTTGCACGGCTTCAATCACCTGCAGTTGGCCTTCGCGAAACGCGGTGTAGCCAAATACATCGGCAAGAAGTTGTGACAGCACAGATTCAGACAAAATAGCGTCTCCAATTGACGGCAAGCTCTTATTCGCTCTATTGTATGCATCCCGCTTACGAAGCTCCACCGACTATCGCGTAAATCCGTGATATTCTGTCAGTGAGTGCTGGTTTTTCGTACAATTCAACGTGAGATGCTCAACATGACTGATGATGCCGCCCGCAGCCGCCAAGGTGTATTCTTTGCTATTGCTGCTTACACCATGTGGGGTGTGGCGCCGATTTATTTTAAATGGCTGCAAGAAGTTCCGGCACTGGAGATTCTAAGTCACCGAATTATCTGGTCATTTGTTCTCGTATTTATCCTGATCATGGTGCTTCGACGTGGTAATCGTTTAAAGCCTGTCCTTCAAAATAAAAAGCAAATGGCGCGATTAACGCTGGCAACCTGTTTGCTCGGTGGCAACTGGTATTTGTTTATATGGGCAATCAACAATGACCATATATTAGATGCCAGTTTGGGTTATTACATTAATCCACTACTAAACGTAGCTATTGGTATGGCATTTTTTGCCGAACGCATGCGTAAAATGCAGCTCGTTGCGATTGCACTGGCTGTTACCGGTGTGTTGATTCAAGTCATTTCATTCGGTTCGGTGCCATGGGTGGCGTTGACACTGGCATGTAGCTTTGCCATTTACGGCGCTATTCGCAAGCGCTTGCCTATAGATTCAATTACCGGTCTGTGGCTAGAAACCTTGATCTTAGCGCCAGCGGTGCTTGTTTATTTGCTATTCTTCGCCAGCTCGAGTGCAGCTGATATGACCCAAAATACGTGGCAGATCAACACGCTGCTGATTGCTGCGGGTGTAGTAACCACTGCGCCATTACTCTGCTTCACAGCAGCCGCGCAACGCATTCGTTATTCAACGTTGGGCTTCTTTCAATACATTGGCCCCAGCTTGATGTTTATTTTGGCGGTGTGGGTGTATGGCGAGCCGCTGGCCGCAGATAAGCTAGTGACATTCGCCATTATTTGGGTGGCATTAGCGCTCTACAGTATTGATACGTTGGTGCATCAACAGCGCTCTAAACGCGCGTAGCCAACAACTAACCACTTGCTGCCCACTTCGTCGAAATTCACTTGAATGCGACTTTGTGGGCCGGTGCCTTCATAGTTAAGTACCGTACCTTCACCAAATTTGGTATGACGTACACGTTGACCTAGGGTATAACCCGTTTGCTCAAAGGCTTCATGGCTTGCGCCACTATGAAAACGGCCAAGCGCATGCGATTGATGCGAGGTTCGTGACTGTAAGCGCACATGATGAATCATTTCCGGAGGCATTTCGCCCACAAAGCGGCTCACCGTACTATGCTTCTCTTGACCGTAAATGCGACGCGACTCGGCGTAGCTAATTACCAGTTTTTGCATGGCACGGGTCATGCCCACGTAGCAGAGGCGACGCTCTTCTTCGAGTCGGCCACTCTCGCCAATGGATTGTTGTGACGGAAATAAACCTTCTTCTACGCCGCTCATAAACACCAACGGGAATTCGAGGCCTTTGGCGCTATGTAATGTCATTAATTGCACCGCATCTTGATGTTCATCGGCTTGCTCTTCACCCGATTCCAATGCAGCATGCGCTAAGAAGGCATTGAGTGGCGTCATTTCATCTTCAATCACACTGTCGAGCGTATTGAAGTTGTCACAAGCGTTCACAAGCTCTTTTAAGTTTTCGACGCGAGTTTCCGCTTTCTCGCCTTTTTCAGCTTGGAACATCGCCATTAAACCGCTTTTCTTGATCGCAGTATCCACTTGGCGGCCCAACGGATAATCACTGGTTTCGTCTTCAAGGCCATCAATTAACTCAAGGAATGCCTGCACGGCGTTACCGGCACGACCACTGAGAATTTTTTCATGTACCAACTGTTTCGCCGCTTCCCACATCGGCAATCCGCGTTCACGTGAACCTTCGCGGATAATACCAAGCGTTCGGTCACCAATACCCCGCGTTGGGGTATTAATCACGCGTTCAAACGCCGCATCATCATTACGACTCGCCACTAAGCGCATATACGCCAAGGCATCTTTAACTTCCATGCGGTCAAAGAAGCGTAACCCGCCATAAATGCGATAAGGAATTCGGGCATGCAGTAAGGCTTCTTCCAGTACACGCGATTGTGCGTTACTGCGATATAAAATGGCGACATCTTGTAGCGCATTACCCTGCTCATGCCATTGCTCGATGCGCCCCGCAATGTATCGCGCTTCGTCCATTTCATTGAATGCGGCATATAAATCAATCGGCTCGCCCGCGCTGCCGTCTGTCCATAACTCTTTACCGAGGCGCCCTTGGTTATTCGCGATCACTTCGTTTGCCGCGGTTAGAATATTATTGGTGGAGCGATAGTTTTGCTCCAATCGAATGGTTAAAACGTTCGGAAAATCACGTAAAAACTGCTGAATATTTTCAACCTTTGCGCCGCGCCAGCCATAAATTGACTGATCATCGTCACCAACTATGGTGACATGATTGGTCTCGTCGTACCCCTGGCCGACACCTGAAAGCAGTTTAATCCAGCCATATTGAATGGCGTTGGTATCTTGGAACTCGTCCACCAAAAGATGGCGGAAACGGCGCTGGTAATGCTCGCGCACATGTTTGTTGTCACGAATCAATTCATGCGCTCGCAGTAATAATTCAGCGAAATCAACCAAGCCCGCACGGTCACAGGCAACTTGATAGGCTTCGTAAATTTCTTTTAGCGTGCGCTCATTAAAGTCATAGCCGTCAAGATGATGCGGACGCAAACCTTCGTCTTTTTTGCCGTTGATAAACCATTGCGCCTGTTTGGGCGGCCAACGTTTTTCGTCTAAGTTTAAGCTGCGCATGATGCGTTTGACCAAACGTAGCTGATCATCGCTATCGAGAATTTGAAAATTCTGCGGTAACCCCACATCCATGTAATGGGCACGGAGAAGACGGTGGGCAAGCCCATGGAAGGTACCAATCCACATCGACCGCACCGAGCTTCCTAATAATTGCTCAATACGTCCACGCATTTCCGCTGCGGCTTTGTTGGTAAAGGTCACTGCCATAATGCTATGCGGCGAAATACCTTTTTCTTGAATCAGCCAAGCAATGCGGTGCACCAACACCCGAGTTTTACCACTGCCAGCGCCGGCAAGGACCAACATGTGACGCTCTGCTGCGCCAACGGCTTCACGTTGTTTGTCGTTCAGTTGTGCGAGTAATGGGTGATGCTGCATGAGTAATTACCAACAAATAAAAAGGGCAGTGTAGTCACAGAATACTGTATATGCAACCAGTTACTTCGGTGCTTTGAGTAACTGATCGGTAAGTTGCTGTAAATTGTTGTACGCCAACGTCGGCAATACTTGTAAGTGTTCATACTTACCGAGGCCGCCGGTGAACCAGGCGCTCTGCCAACCAGCACGGTGCGCACCTAAAACATCAGCGCTTGGGCTATCGCCAACATGCAACCATTGCAATGGCGCCACTTCAGGAAGTTGCTGCTGCGCCGCTAAAAACATATCCGCAAATGGCTTACCACGCAGTTCATCTGTTGGTTGATAGACCTCAGTAAAATAATCACTAAGACCAATAGCATCGACACTCACATTACCATTGCTTAGCGCAAACAAAGGATAGTATTCAGCAAGCTGTGCTAAAGCGGCATGTACATCGGCCGAAATTTCAACGGCGTTACGGTGCGCCATAAAGTGTGCAAATGCCGCATCAACGCCACCATTGATTTCACTCTCATCAATCGCAAACTGACGTAGCCCTTCACCGAGAGCGGTGCGACGCAATTGCGTCATATTACTGGCTAAATCGGGTTGCGCGTACATTAATTGTTGACGATGCCGCAACCAATCGGATGCTTGCCATACCGCTGTTTGCGGGAACTCACGAGCAAGAAAATCGCGTACCGCTTGCTCGGCGCGTTGCATCACTGGCACATTGTTATAAAGGGTATCATCGAGATCAAAACTAATAGCTTTGACAGGGTATAAGCGGCGATAAAACTGCATTAATCAACCTATTCTTTTTTCTTGCGAGCGCGCGGATGGGCGCCATCGTAAACCTTCGCCAAGTGTTGAAAATCGAGATGGGTATACACTTGCGTGGTACTTAAATTTGCGTGGCCAAGCAACTCTTGCACCGCGCGCAAATCACCGCTTGATTCTAACATATGTGAAGCAAACGAGTGGCGGAGTTTGTGCGGATGTAACGTCCCTTTCAGTCCTTGCTGTTGCCCCCAAAAGTTCAACCGTTGTTGCACCGTGCGCGGATTAATACGCTGGTTCCGTTGTGAAATAAACAGCGCCAGCTCGGTTAAATTGCCACCTAGCCACTGTGCGCGAACTGGCAACCAACGCTCTAGTGCTTCTGCAGCGCAGCGCCCATAAGGCACAATACGCGTTTTGTTCCCTTTACCCAATACGCGTAGCTCACGGTGGCGCGACTGAATGGCATCAACATCAAGCGCAACCAGCTCAGCTAAGCGCAATCCGCTACCATATAACAATTCCATCATGGCGGCGTCACGAATTGCTAGTGGATCATCTTGTGGCAACTGCAGCAACTGACTAATGCTGTCCACATCGAGGTTTTTTGGTAAGCGTTTTGCTTTGCGAGGTGCTTTAAGCTGCGCAGCCGGATTGTCCGTTAACCAGTTTTCGCGAATGAGATACTGACAAAACGTGCGCCACGCAGCTAACCTCAGTGCCAATGACGCATCGCCAAGTCCGCGGCGGCGCCAGCTAACAAACAAGCGTTCAAATACAGGAAGATTAATCTGCTGCGGACTCTCAACTCGCTGACTTGCTAATTCAACAATGTCGTCGGCAAGAATGCGTCCATAACTATTGAGCGTGTGATCGGCGAGCCCGCGCTCGCCGGCGAGATGGTCTAAAAAACGTTGACGTAATTCAGACAGTGTCATGGTGGTTGGCTTGATGCTGCAATAATGGCGGCAGCAACTTACTCAACAAGGCTTGTAATTGACGAACGAGCAAGGTGTCCATCGCCGGTTCAAAATGACCGGCATCGTGGTTACCAATCGCCAACATACCCAATTCGCCCTTGTTGCCAAGTAGCAACAATGCAACCGAGGCAATCGGTTCATCGGGGAACAGTAACTTTTTCTCATCCGCAGTCAAACGCCCTAGGTACACCTGAGAGTTCTGGAAACGTTTGCTCAGTAGCATTTTGTGCGTGTCGGCAGCAAAGGTGAACTGCTCATCCAGCTCAATCGGGCTGTCGAAAAACTTCAACCGTAGCGCCGGCATGTTCAGGCGCTCTGAGAAAGTTTGCTGCAACGCATCCATTATGCTTGGTAAGTCATCACACTCTAACAGTGTCACATAGAGTTCGCTGTAGGTTTGAAAGAGCTCTTCGTTACGCCGCGCCGTCACCATCAAATCGGTGATTTCTTCTTCCAACTGCATAATGCGTTGACGCAATACTTGTTGTTGACGCTCCACCAATGACACGGCACCGCGCTCTTGATGACGCAAGCTCAGTTGCTGTAACAGTTGTGGATGACGCTCAAAAAAATCGGTGTTCTCTTCTAAATATTGAGCAATAAGGGTGTCGTCAACCACGGGCGTATTTAATTTCTTCACTTCTGTCGTCATAGTTTTATATATCCATCATAAACATGCTCAGCAGAGCCAGTCATGCGCACCGGTTGGCCGGGTTGCCAACGAATCGTCAAATAACCGCCCGGCAATTCCACAATCACTTGGTCGGCAAGCTTATCTTGGCGCATACCAATCACCGCAGCAGCACATGCACCACTGCCACAAGCCTGCGTTTCACCGACGCCACGCTCGAACACACGAAGCTTAATTCGGTTGCGATCAACCACCTGCATAAAACCAACATTCACGCCTTCAGGGAAGCGTTCATGTGTTGCTAATGCTTTCCCCATCGATTCAACGGGTGCCGTATCCACATTATCCACTTCAATCACACAATGTGGATTCCCAATTCCCATCACGCCAGCCAATATGGTTTGGTCTTGCTCGCGCAAAATATAAGTCAGCTCTTCTTTATTTGCTTTAAAAGGCACCTCAGCAGGCGTGAACGTTGGCAGCCCCATTTCAACAGTAATACGTCCGTCGCGCTCATGATGCAAAACCATTTTGCCTGCTTTAGTACTTACCCGCAGATGATTTTTGTTACTTAGGCCTTTGAGCTTAACAAAAAGGGCGAAACAACGAGCACCATTTCCGCATTGAGACACTTCAGAGCCATCGGCATTGAATATACGATAGTGAAAATCTAAATCGGGGTCATAAGGTGGTTCAACTAGCAACAGTTGATCGAAACCAACACCACGATGGCGGTCAGCCCAATGCCGAATTTGCTCTGGGTTCACATAAATATTTTGAGTGACAGCATCTATCACCATGAAGTCATTGCCTAGCCCATGCATTTTTGCAAAATTCATTCTGGCATCTCCATGATTTGCTCACCCTTCCATAAATCGCTCAGCTTTTCGCGCTCTCGGATCACCTGAGCCTTATCGCCCGAAACCATGATTTCAGCGGCGCGTGGGCGTGTGTTGTAATTCGAGCTCATGGTAAAACCATAGGCGCCTGCGTTCATCACTGCCAATAAATCACCTTCATTTGCGGTCAAATGCCGCGCATGACCAAGAAAATCACCGGTTTCACACACCGGCCCTACCACGTCAACAATCGACGTGCCAGCGTCCTGTTGCGTGACTGGAATAATGTCATGGTACGCTTGGTAGAGCGCTGGGCGCATGAGATCATTCATACCTGCATCTACTAGCAAAAAGTCTTTATCTACACCCGGCTTGTGATATTCAACCTGCGTCACTAATACGCCCGCATTACCGACAATGGCACGACCTGGTTCGAGCATTAAGGTGAGACCACCGACGCGTTCCGCGCGTTTTCTCAACTCAAGTAAGTAAGCACCCACATCCAGCTTATTCTCGTGCTGGTAGGGAATACCCATACCACCACCCATATCAAGATGCGAAATTTCGATACCTTCTTCACGCAAGGTTACAATCAACTCAAGCATTAAATCGGCTGCATCTAAAAACGGCGCCGACGTTAGAATTTGTGAACCAATATGGCAATCTAACCCTTGCATCGCAATGTTCGATAGGGCCTGTGCACGATGAGCAACGTCTCGAGCCTGCGCCATGGCAATACCAAATTTATTGCTCTTCAATCCGGTTGAGATATACGGATGCGTTTGGGCATCCACATCTGGGTTGACCCGCAATGACACCGGCGCTTCCACACCATGCGCTTTGGCAACGTCGTTCAGGCGCTCTAATTCAGCCGCCGATTCAACATTGAAGCAATAGATACCTTGATCTAACGCATAAGCCATTTCGTCACGGCTCTTGGCAACGCCTGAAAACACCACATCACTTGCTTTACCGCCAGCCGCAAGAACACGAGCTAGTTCACCACCAGAGACGATATCGAAACCAGCCCCCAGCTTTGCCAATACATTCAGTACCGCCAAATTGCTATTGGCTTTTACCGCATAACAAAGCTTGTGTGGCGCCGGCCAATGCGCAGCAAATTGACGCCAGTTTTCAACCATGCGTTGATACGAATACACGTACAACGGTGTGCCGTGCTGAGCGGCTAGCTCACTCACTCGACATTCTTCGGCAAAGAGCTCGCCATTACGATAATAGAAGCTCATGCCTACTCACCATTTTCTGCAGGATTGGACGGCTGGTTTTTCTCAGCGGGCGGCGGCATTTCTAATGGCCCTTTTTGCCCACAAGCGGCGATAAAACCAAGTGTTCCTGCTACAATGATCAGACGCATTACTTTCAAGTTAAACATCGGTAAACTGTACCTAATAATTACGGTTAAAATTGTTGATGCGTCTATCATCGCATTGAGACGCACAAATGTCATTATCAGGAGTTGACATGCAAGAGCACGAATACCATGAATTAGCCGAAGCAACTATTTTAGCAATTGAAGAAGCAGTAGAAGCTTGCGGTGTTGATATTGATTGTGAGTCAGGCGGCGACATCCTTGAATTAACATTCCCGAATGGCACCAAAATGGTTATCAATAAGCAGCCACCACTGCATCAACTCTGGGTAGCCACCAAATTCAATGGTCACCACTTTGAGTATCGCGACGGTCAATGGATTGATAATCGTACCGGTAGCGAATTATGGGAACTTCTCAGCGAAGCGGCAAGTCGCCAAGCTGACACCACATTGTTGCTAACACCACCATCAAACTGAGTTTAGAGCTGAATTATGAGTAAAACTTTACGCATTGCCACACGCAAGAGCCTGCTCGCCATGTGGCAAGCGGAGCACATTAAAGCGCGCCTCGAGCAATTACACGAAGACTTGACGGTTGAGTTGTTACCAATGAGTACTCGTGGTGACGTGATTCTTGATACACCATTGGCAAAAATTGGTGGTAAAGGGCTGTTCGTGAAAGAGCTTGAAGTGGCCATGCTTGAAGGCCAAGCTGATTTAGCTGTGCACTCGATGAAAGATTTACCCGTTGAGTTTCCAGAAGGTCTTGAGTTGTTTGGTATTTGCGAGCGCGAAGATCCACGCGATGCGTTTGTGTCAAACAATTACGCGCAACTCGACGATTTACCAGAAGGCGCCATTGTGGGCACCTGTAGCTTGCGCCGTAAGTGCCAAATCTTGGCTAATTTCCCTCATCTGGTGGTTCATGATTTGCGCGGCAACGTACAAACGCGCTTGCGTAAGCTCGATGAAGGCCAATTCGATGCGATTATTTTGGCTGCTTCAGGGTTAATTCGCTTAGAACTGACCGACCGCATAAAACAACGCATTCCTGCTGAGTTAAGTTTGCCTGCGAATGGCCAGGGCGTGCTGGGTATTGAGTGTCGCAGTGATGACGATGCGACCAAAGCGCTATTGGCACCGCTGACTTGTGCTGACACACGCAGCTGCGTCTTAGCTGAACGCGCAATGAACCGCCGTTTGCAAGGCGGTTGCCAAGTACCCATTGGCGCTTACGCTGAATTGCATGGCGATCAATTGCATTTACGCGGTTTAGTCGGGCGTCCTGACGGCAGTGAAATAATTGAAGGCGAAATAAAAGGCCATCGCGATCACGCCGAAGCGCTTGGTACTGAATTAGCTGAGTATTTACTAGCACGTGGTGCCGGTAAAATTTTGCAAGATGTTTATGCACAGAATGAACTGCAATCATGAACCACCATTTGCTGCTGTTACGACCAGATGAGCAAGCGCGTGACTTAGCCCAGTTGTTACAACAACGAGCGAGTGAGTCTAGCGTAGCGTTATCCTGCAGCAGCAAAAGTATGGTGAAGATTCGTAGCTTCGATGATCCAAACCACAGTTTGCGTGACATTTTGCAGCAACCCTGGGACGCTGCCATGATGGTTAGCGTGAATGCTGCGCGTTACTTTGCCGAGCAAGCGCAGGCGTGGGCACCGGAGTGTGCAATGCCATCGGCTCGTTGGTATGCCGTAGGGCCAACCAGTGCAACCGCAATTGCAAAGGTGGTTGGGCGCCCCGTGAATTGTCCGTGGCGATTCCACAACAGCGATGCGTTACTGAAACTACCAGAGCTACAAAGGGTAAAAGGTGAGCGGTGGTTGCTTATTCGCGGCCACGGTGGACGTGAGTTAGTTGCGGATACACTGCGGGCACGCGGCGCCGACGTGACCTATCTTGAAGTTTATCAGCGTACACCGGTGTTGCTGGATCCTGCTGAATTTGAACACTGGCAGCAGCAGATTAACGGTATTGTGGTAACCAGCGCCGAACAATTAGGTTATTTTCTTGCGGCGTTGCCGAAGCAAGCGCTAAGCTGGTTAGAGCAGTGTTATTGGATTGTCGCAAGCGATCGACTAAAGCAATTGATGCCAGTTGCACTGCATGGCAAGGTTGCGGTTGCGCATAGCGCGACGCCGCTCGCAATAGCCGATGCCTGGCTACAATTATTGGAACAGCAGTAAGCGTATAAGGAACGTCCATGAGTGAGTCGAAAAAGCAAAAGCCTGCAACTGATGAGCAAGCCAAAGCGCCTGCACCAAAGCAGCCAGCAACCGAAGCCGCGCCGCCAAAGACTGAGGCGCCAACGGTGAAAGCCACTCCGAAGGTGACTGCCAGCACGACTGAAAGTACTACAAAGAAAAGTTCCGAAAAGGCACCGAAACGAAACTCTGGGGTCATTGCCTGGATCATCGTGGTGCTACTTACTGCGCTCATTATAGTTGCACTGTGGTTTGGCTATACGCGCATTTGGCCAATGCATCAGCAACAAATTACTTCAATGGCACAACAGCAAGAAGCTTCAGCAGCAACCATTGAGCAACTACAAGGACGTTTAGATAACCTCGAACAAGCGGTTAGTGCGACGGTTCGCTCATCTGTTGAGAGCTTAGAGCAACGCGTCGATTCACAGTTAGGCCGACAGCAACAAATCATTAATGATTACCAATTGGCGGTGCAATCGGTACAAGCTGAGCTTGCAAATCTCGATATTTCGCAGGAATCAAACTGGCGCATTTATGAAGCTCGCAACTTAGCTGAACGTGCATCCACTAAGCTTTGGATTGAACAAGATGCGAACGCCGCATTGGCATTTTTGCGGTTAGCTGAATCACACATTATTGCGCTTGATAACCCAGCACACATGCAAGCACGTCAAGCGTTGGCGAATGATATCGCGTTACTTGAACAACTGCCTGAAAGCCAAATTGACGCCGTGAGTTTGAAGCTCGGAACGTTGCGTGATCAAGTGGCTCGTAGTCAATGGTACCAGCAAGTCGCCATGTCGAGTGACGAAGCAATCACTGCCGCAGACGACAGTTGGCTAAGTAACCTTAAGCGTAGCGTTAACACCTTATTGCAACAGTTTGTGCGCGTACAACGCCGTGACACACCGGTTGAACCGATGATTGCTGATGCATACTTCGATGTTTTGCAACAACGCTTATTATTGCAACTTCAGCTTGGTCAACAAGCCGCCATGAAAGGCTCTCAAGCGGTTTATGAAGCCAATATAAATGAAGCGATAACGTTGCTGACTAGCCTCCAAGGGCAAGTCAACGACGCCGACTTAAGTCGTTTCATTGACGAACTACAAGCGCTGAAAGGGGTTCAGCTGCAACCCGACTTTCCGGCGGCCTTAAATTCTACGACGCAGCTTGAGCGTCTCGCGAATCAAATCGCTCAAACTAACCAAGGAGGTTAAGTCGATGAAAACTGCCTTGGTTGTTATTGTCCTGTTCATTGCCGGCCTGTTATTGGGCCCGTTGTGGTCGGGTAACACCGGTTATGTGTTGATTTCGGTCGGTTCCTATACAGTCGAAACGAGCGTGGTCGCCGCACTCATTCTATTAATCATTGCAGTCATTATTTTGCGCGCGGTTATCGCATTCATTGCACGGTTAATTCGCGGTACAAAATGGGGCGTTCGTTGGTTTGGTAATCGTCGCCAGCAAAAAGCCGAAGCGGCATTTCACGATGCATTAGTCAGTTTGAATCATGGTGACTACGCGGGAAGCTCACGCGCGGCAAATCGTGCCTGGCAATTACGCAAGCAACCAAATGATGCATTGTTAGCAGCTTACGCTGCACAGCAGGTTGGTGATGTGAAGCAAGCTCGCGAATGGCTGACTCATACCGACCAGAATGCTGAACTTGCTGTGGCTGAGATGATTTTTGCACTGCGCGAAAATCCTGAAAGCATCGAGAGCCGATTGACGCAATTACGTGCTCTTTTGAAAGACTATCCTCGTCACCCTGAATTATTACGCCAAGCGATTATCGGCTTTCGTCATCAGCATCGTTATCGTGATATCGCTGGGCTTTTGCCTGCTGCCGAACAACAGCAGCTGATTAGCGATACAGAATTTGAAGCGTTAATCGAAGAAACCTACTTTCATTTAATGCTTGAAGCAGGGCGTAGCAGTGCGAGTGCGTTACAAGATTATTGGCAAGCGCTAACGCGCGATCAACGCCGTAATAAAGCGATTCGTCGAGCCTATTTACGTGCCTTAAAAACATTTGACGCTACTGCTGCCGCGGATAAAGTTGCTGCACGTGCACTAAAACGCGGTGAGCTGGATATTGCTTATTTACTTGAGAAACAGTTACTCGTTGCTGGACCAGAGCTACGCGATATCGTTCAAGATGGCCTCAAGAAAAAACCTGACGATCCATTCTTATTACAAGCGATTGGTCAGATGGCATTACAAACGAAAGATTTTGCACTGGCTCAGCGTGCACTCCGCCGTGCAGCTGATTTAGCACCATCACAACGGGTACTATTTGATCTTGCCCAGACCTATGATGCACTTGGCGATACCGCCAATGCCCTGAAGTGTTACCGAGAAGGCTTGCGGGTTTAACCGCAAGCCTCTTGGCAATTCAAACTTACTGACGAATACCTTCAATCGATAAGAAGATTTCGACAGTTTCTGACGCTGGACCTAAATCATAATCCATACCGAATTCTGCTGGCGTTAACGTCACAGCACCTTCAAAACCACGGCGGAAGCCACCCCATGGGTCTTGACCTGCACCGATTTCTTTCACATCAATAGCGATTTCTTTCGTCGTGCCATGCAAAGTAAAGTTACCTGTGAGTACGCCGGTGCCATCGCCTTTCGGCGCGTAGCTGGTTGATACAAATTTCGCTTCTGGATACTCGCTAACATTAAAGAAGTCGCCGCTACGTAAGTGCTTGTCGCGCTCAGCGTGGTTACTGTCTAAGCTCGCAACATCAATGGTCACTTCAACCTTCGCTGCGCTTGGATTCGCTTCATCGTAGCTGAACGTCCCTTCGAAGTCGTTAAAACGGCCAAGCAACCAGCTATAACCTAAATGACTGATTTTAAACTGTACGAATGCGTGCGCACCTTCAGTATCAATCACATAATCAGCGGCATTGGCTTGGCTTGCGCCTAGTAGTGACGCTGAGATAACTGCGGCTAGTGCTAACTTTTTCATGATAAATCTCCTTGGGTAAAACGTTATTCGTTGTTGGTTAGTCGTTATTCGATTGGTTACGTTTGGCGACTAACATACGGGTCAAAGTTGAATCTTTATTTACAAAGTGGTGCTTTAGGGCCGCAAGCGCATGCCCAGCAGCAAGAATGACCAAGGCTAAAGCGGTATACCAATGCACTGCGCCGGCAATATCTTCTTGCTGCGGAATACTCGTGATTAGGGCCGGTATTTCAAACCAGTCAAACACCGAGATTCCACGGCCATCAGCAGTCGAGATCAAATAACCACTCACCATCGTTACCAACAACAGGGCATATATCAGTGCGTGTCCTACTCGTGCACCAACTTGGTCAAAGTGCGTACCTAATGGTTTCGGCGTTGCGTTAAAGAACTTCCACAGTAACCGGATGACGGTGAGTGCCAACAACGTGATACCAAACGACTTATGCCACCACGGGCCAAGTCGGTACCAGCTATCGTAATAACCAAGGGTCAACATCCAGTAACCCAGCGCAAAGAGGCCAATAACCATCAATGCGCTTAGCCAATGTATGACGATGGCAATCCATCCATAGGAATTTGTGGTGTTCTTCAGCATAAGTACGCCCTGTGTTTGTTCACATAAGCAGTGTAGCTGAGTTTAAAAAGGAAGATATGGGATAATTTAGAGGAATATATTCTAATTTTTCGAATGAAAAGCAAAGGCGAAGAGCGTTATTCGTTATTCGTTATTCGTTATTGGTTACTCGTTACTCGTTACTCGTTATTCGTTAGTCGAAAAAGCCCCCCCCCACGAATAACGAGTAACGAACAACCAATAACGCTTTTTGGGGTTCTTAAACGAAAAAACCCCGAGCGTTAGCTCGGGGTCTCGTCGTATTTGAAGCCTGGCAGTGTCCTACTCTCACATGGGGAAGCCCCACACTACCATCGGCGCTGAAGCGTTTCACTACTGAGTTCGGAATGGATCAGGTGGTTCCACTTCGCTATGGCCGCCAGGCAAAAACTGTTAAACAATATAAACGCGCTGATTGTTTCTTCAATACGGTAATGAACCACTCTACAGAGCCATTCTTTGGTAAAAGCTCGAACTTGTGCCTTGGCTCACAGCCATAAACACCTTCGGTGTTGTATGGTTAAGCCTCACGGGCAATTAGTACGGGTTAGCTCAACGCATTACTACGCTTCCACACCCCGCCTATCAACGTTGTAGTCTCCAACAACCCTTCAGGACAATTACATGTCAGTGAGAGCTTATCTTGAGGCTCGCTTCCCGCTTAGATGCTTTCAGCGGTTATCGATTCCGAACATAGCTACCGGGCAGTGCCACTGGCGTGACAACCCGAACACCAGAGGTTCGTTCACTCCGGTCCTCTCGTACTAGGAGCAACCCCTCTCAACTCTCAAACGCCCACGGCAGATAGGGACCGAACTGTCTCACGACGTTCTAAACCCAGCTCGCGTACCACTTTAAATGGCGAACAGCCATACCCTTGGGACCGACTACAGCCCCAGGATGTGATGAGCCGACATCGAGGTGCCAAACACCGCCGTCGATATGAACTCTTGGGCGGTATCAGCCTGTTATCCCCGGAGTACCTTTTATCCGTTGAGCGATGGCCCTTCCATTCAGAACCACCGGATCACTATGACCTGCTTTCGCACCTGCTCGACGTGTCTGTCTCGCAGTTAAGCTGGCTTGTGCCATTACACTAACCGTACGATGTCCGACCGTACTTAGCCAACCTTCGTGCTCCTCCGTTACTCTTTGGGAGGAGACCGCCCCAGTCAAACTACCCACCAGGCACTGTCCTCGATCCCGATAAGGGACCTAAGTTAGAACATCAAACATACAAGGGTGGTATTTCAAGGATGGCTCCACGTCAACTAGCGCCAACGCTTCATAGCCTCCCACCTATCCTACACATGGAGGTTCAATGTTCAGTGCCAAGCTGTAGTAAAGGTTCACGGGGTCTTTCCGTCTAGCCGCGGGTACACCGCATCTTCACGGCGATTTCAATTTCACTGAGTCTCGGGTGGAGACAGCGTGGCCATGGTTACACCATTCGTGCAGGTCGGAACTTACCCGACAAGGAATTTCGCTACCTTAGGACCGTTATAGTTACGGCCGCCGTTTACCGGGGCTTCGATCAAGAGCTTCGCTTACGCTAACCCCATCAATTAACCTTCCGGCACCGGGCAGGTGTCACACCCTATACGTCATCTTTCGATTTTGCAGAGTGCTGTGTTTTTAATAAACAGTCCCAGCCACCTGGTCACTGCGGCCAGCTCCAGCTCCCCCCGCAAGGGGTTCACTAGCTCTGGCGTACCTTCTCCCGAAGTTACGGTACTATTTTGCCTAGTTCCTTCACCCGAGTTCTCTCAAGCGCCTTAGTATTCTCTACCTGACCACCTGTGTCGGTTTCGGGTACGGTCAACATGTACCTGAAGCTTAGAGGCTTTTCCTGGAAGCAGGGCATCAACAACTTCGCATCCGTGGATGCTCGTCTCGTATCTCAGTCTTAGTCGCCCGGATTTTCCTAAGCAACCAACCTACATACTTTCACCGGGATAACCAACACCCGGCTTGCCTAGCCTTCTCCGTCCCCCCATCGCAGTACATGTCGGTTCAGGAATATTAACCTGATTCCCATCGACTACGCCTCTCGGCCTCGCCTTAGGGGCCGACTTACCCTACCCTGATTAGCATGGGATAGGAAACCTTGGTCTTCCGGCGTGGGGGTTTTTCACCCCCATTATCGTTACTCATGTCAGCATTCGCACTTCTGATACCTCCAGCATGCTTCTCAACACACCTTCAACGGCTTACAGAACGCTCCCCTACCCAGCAACATCGTTGCTGCCGCAGCTTCGGTGCATGGCTTAGCCCCGTTACATCTTCCGCGCAGGCCGACTCGACTAGTGAGCTATTACGCTTTCTTTAAAGGATGGCTGCTTCTAAGCCAACCTCCTAGCTGTCTGAGCCTTCCCACATCGTTTCCCACTTAGCCATGACTTTGGGACCTTAGCTGGCGGTCTGGGTTGTTTCCCTCTTCACGACGGACGTTAGCACCCGCCGTGTGTCTCCCGGATAGTACTCACTGGTATTCGGAGTTTGCATGGGGTTGGTAAGTCGGGATGACCCCCTAGCCCAAACAGTGCTCTACCCCCAGTGGTATTCGTCCGAGGCTCTACCTAAATAGATTTCGGGGAGAACCAGCTATCTCCGGGCTTGATTAGCCTTTCACTCCGATCCACAAGTCATCCCCATCTTTTTCAACAGATGTGGGTTCGGTCCTCCAATTGATGTTACTCAATCTTCAACCTGCTCATGGATAGATCGCCCGGTTTCGGGTCTATACCTTGCAACTCAAGCGCCCAGTTAAGACTCGGTTTCCCTACGGCTCCCCTATACGGTTAACCTTGCTACAAAATATAAGTCGCTGACCCATTATACAAAAGGTACGCAGTCACACCACGAAGGTGCTCCTACTGCTTGTACGTAGACGGTTTCAGGTTCTATTTCACTCCCCTCGCCGGGGTTCTTTTCGCCTTTCCCTCACGGTACTGGTTCACTATCGGTCAGTTGGGAGTATTTAGCCTTGGAGGATGGTCCCCCCATATTCAGTCAAGATAACACGTGTCCCGACCTACTCGTTTTCACATTCATCGCTTCGTCGTGTACGGGACTATCACCCTGTATCGTCAAGCTTTCCAGCTTGTTCCACTAAAACCATGATTGCTTAAGGGCTACTTCCCGTTCGCTCGCCGCTACTAGGGAAATCTCGGTTGATTTCTTTTCCTCCGGGTACTTAGATGTTTCAGTTCTCCGGGTTCGCTTCCTTAGGCTATGTATTCACCTAAGGATACTGAGCAAGCTCAGTGGGTTTCCCCATTCGGAAATCCATGACTATAACGGCTCTTACTGCCTCATCATGGCTTATCGCAAGTTAGTACGTCCTTCATCGCCTCCAACTGCCTAGGCATCCACCGTCTACGCTTAGTCACTTAACCATACAACCCGAAAATGTTTATTCGAATCGCATGGGCTGTTCTCTATGCTGTACACAAGTTCGATACGCCTCTACCAAAATGGTGTTTCAAGTAGAGTGGCATTTCATTACTTTATTACAATCAGCTTGTTCATATTGTTAAAGAGCGTCGTAACACAAAGTTACTGCTAAATCGTAGGATTTAGCGCTAACTTCGCAATGGATAGGAAGTGGTGGAGCCAAGCGGGATCGAACCGCTGACCTCCTGCGTGCAAGGCAGGCGCTCTCCCAGCTGAGCTATGGCCCCGTTTCGTTGTTCGTTATTGGTTATTCGTTGTTCGTCAAACAACAACCAAACCAAACACAACAAACCGATAAGACTAACTTCAAGGTTAGGCAAGGCGGGAAGGCACGAAGCATACATCAGTATGTGAGTGGCTTTCCAACGCAGCATAACCGCAGAAGTGGTGGGTCTGAGTAGACTTGAACTACCGACCTCACCCTTATCAGGGGTGCGCTCTAACCAGCTGAGCTACAGACCCAGTTTCTATCCGTTACTTCTACCAAACCAGGCAATCTGTGTGAGCACTTAACTTCTTCAAGGCTTTTTCATAAGGAGGTGATCCAGCCGCAGGTTCCCCTACGGCTACCTTGTTACGACTTCACCCCAGTCATGAACCACACCGTGGTAAACGCCCTCCCGAAGGTTAAGCTATCTACTTCTGGTGCAGCCCACTCCCATGGTGTGACGGGCGGTGTGTACAAGGCCCGGGAACGTATTCACCGTGGCATTCTGATCCACGATTACTAGCGATTCCGACTTCATGGAGTCGAGTTGCAGACTCCAATCCGGACTACGACGCGCTTTTTGAGATCCGCACACTCTCGCGAGTTAGCTTCCCATTGTACGCGCCATTGTAGCACGTGTGTAGCCCATCCCGTAAGGGCCATGATGACTTGACGTCGTCCCCACCTTCCTCCGGTTTATCACCGGCAGTCTCCCCAGAGTTCCCACCTTTACGTGCTGGCAACTAAGGATAAGGGTTGCGCTCGTTGCGGGACTTAACCCAACATCTCACAACACGAGCTGACGACAGCCATGCAGCACCTGTCTCAGTGTTCCCGAAGGCACTAATCTATCTCTAGAAAATTCACTGGATGTCAAGGGATGGTAAGGTTCTTCGCGTTGCATCGAATTAAACCACATGCTCCACCGCTTGTGCGGGCCCCCGTCAATTCATTTGAGTTTTAACCTTGCGGCCGTACTCCCCAGGCGGTCAACTTAGTGCGTTAGCTGCGTTACTCACATCGTTTATGACACGAACAACTAGTTGACATCGTTTACGGCGTGGACTACCAGGGTATCTAATCCTGTTTGCTCCCCACGCTTTCGTACCTCAGCGTCAGTTTCTGACCAGGTGGCCGCCTTCGCCACCGGTATTCCTTCCTATATCTACGCATTTCACCGCTACACAGGAAATTCTACCACCCTCTTCAGAACTCGAGCCTGCCAGTTCAAAATGCCATTCCCAGGTTGAGCCCGGGGCTTTCACATCTTGCTTAACAAGCCGCCTACGTACGCTTTACGCCCAGTAATTCCGATTAACGCTTGCACCCTCCGTATTACCGCGGCTGCTGGCACGGAGTTAGCCGGTGCTTCTTCTGTGGCTAACGTCAATATGCAAGAGTATTAATCTTACATCCTTCCTCACCACTGAAAGTGCTTTACAACCCGAAGGCCTTCTTCACACACGCGGCATGGCTGCATCAGGGTTTCCCCCATTGTGCAATATTCCCCACTGCTGCCTCCCGTAGGAGTCTGGGCCGTGTCTCAGTCCCAGTGTGGCTGATCATCCTCTCAGAACAGCTAGAGATCGTCGCCTTGGTGGGCCTTTACCCCACCAACTAGCTAATCTCACTTGGGCCTATCTCTAGGTGCAAGGTCCGAAGAGCCCCTGCTTTGGTCCGTAGACATTATGCGGTATTAGCCACAGTTTCCCGTGGTTATCCCCCTCCTAAAGGCAAGTTCCCAAGCATTACTCACCCGTCCGCCGCTCGCCGGCAAAGTAGCAAGCTACTCCCCGCTGCCGCTCGACTTGCATGTGTTAGGCCTGCCGCCAGCGTTCAATCTGAGCCATGATCAAACTCTTCAGTTTAAAGTGTTTAATCGACCCATTGAATCAATGACTTAATAAATCTTAATTTGTTAAGCACTTTTCCAATCAGTCAGGTGTATCCGAAGATACTTTTTTGCATCCGAAGATGCTTTCTCTGCCTGAATCCGGTAAGTGCCCACACAGTTTGCTTGGCTTGGTATATTGTTAAAGAACGTTTCGCTGCGTTGAGCGAGGCTGCGCATTCTACAGCCTTGGCGTTTTGTGTCAAGCCTTTCGGCGAAATTTTTTCTGACTCAAAACATCTGCTTTTGGCGACTTCGTTGTCTGCCTCAAGCGTGGGGCGCATTTTAGAGATTTAACTGGCCGCGTCAAGCGCCTTTTTGACATTTTTATGTGTTTTTTTGCCAACTGCCGATTTTATGAACGAAGCGATTCAAAAAGCGACGTAATTTGCTTGATTCGCCAGCAGTGGCGGTTTCTGCTAGTCTTTAAGGTATGATTTAGTAAGATCAAAAATATAACATTTTGGCTGAGTTTTAGAGGTAATAGAGCATGAATGGCGATATTCGTAGTTATCGCGGTATTGAACCGCAGTTCGGTGAACATGTTTATATAGATAGTAGTACGGTAATTGTTGGTGATGTGCACATTGGTGAACATAGTAGCGTGTGGCCATTGGTATCTGCTCGTGGCGACGTGAATAAGATTCGGATTGGTGCGCGTACCAACGTACAGGATAACTGTGTACTACATGTTAGTCGTACCAGTGAAAACAATCCGCAAGGACATCCATTAATTATTGGCGATGATGTGACCGTAGGCCATCACGTGATGTTGCACG
Organism: Pseudidiomarina andamanensis; assembly: GCF_009734345.1. Classification (GTDB taxonomy): domain Bacteria; phylum Pseudomonadota; class Gammaproteobacteria; order Enterobacterales; family Alteromonadaceae; genus Pseudidiomarina; species Pseudidiomarina andamanensis. Next base: position 1,783,379 of record NZ_CP032551.1, read on the forward strand.
GCTGTGAAATAGGTAACCGTGTTCTTATTGGTATGTCGGCGGTAATCATGGATGGTGCGGTTGTTGAGGATGATGTGATTATTGGCGCAGGCAGTTTGGTGCCACCAGGTAAGACATTAAAGAGTGGTCATTTATATGTTGGCAGCCCAGTTAAAGAAGCACGGCCACTAACAGAAGAAGAATTAAAATTCTTACCGCAGTCCGCCGCCAACTATGTGATCTTAAAAGAAGACTATTTGCTGCACGTAACCGCTATATAGAACCATTAGTGGAAATCACGCGAGCGGTTAGCCGATACCCCAAGTTGTGCTAACTGCTCTGTGCCATCCTCTAAATGCGCAGCGATAACATGAATCACCTCCCCATGAATCTCAACAATACCTTTCACTTTTAATAGTTGAGCCGTGAGATAGGCTTGGCGAAAATCGCGCGCGGTTTTTTGCCAGATAACAATATTAATCAAACCAGATTCATCTTCGAGCGTGACGAAAGTGACCCCCGATGCGGTACCCGGACGCTGCCGGCAAGTGACTAACCCAGCAACACGCACAAGCTGTTTATGCCGACATTGCGCCAGTTCACTCGCTAATTTATAACCTTTAAGTTGCTGTTGCTCACGTAGCAACGCCAGCGGGTGGCGACGCAATGAAACCCCAGTGCTTCGATAGTCAACCGCGATGTCTTGAAACTCAGCTGGTGGTAGTAGGTTGGTGGCAGGCTCAGCGAGTTGGTCTATAAATAGGGGTAATTGCTCAGCCTGCAAGGCCAAGCTTTGCCATTGGCTTTGGTAACGATGCCCAGCTAATGACCCTAACACATCAGCAGTTGCTAATTTATGTAAGTCGGGGCCGCTAAGGCCCAAATCACGTAACTGCTGTAACGACTGAAAACCTTGCGCGGGACGCTTTGCCAGTAAAGCGTCGATACGTGATTGCGAAAGACCTTTAATCAATCGTAGCCCCAAACGCAGTTGCATGCCTAAAGCGCCAGCTTCAAGTTGATGATGCCAGGTACTCTGTTGAATGTCGGCAGGGAGCACTGTGATGTGATGCCGCCGCGCATCCTGAATCAACTGATTCGCTGAATAGAATCCCATCGGAAGGCTATTGAGTAAGGCACAATAGAATGCCACGGGGTAATAGTACTTCAGCCATGCCGAAGCGTAAGCTAAGTTAGCAAAACTGGCCGAATGCGACTCTGGAAAGCCATACTCGCCAAAACCACATATTTGCTGAAAAATCCGCTGCGCGAATTCTTCACTATAACCACGCTCACGCATGCCTTTAATTAATTTGCTTTCAAACTGGCGCAGCTCACCTGAGCTTTTCCAGTTCGCCATAGCACGGCGTAGTTGATCGGCCTCGCCACCACTGAATCCGGCGGCCACCATGGCGAGCTTGATCACTTGTTCTTGGAAAATTGGCACCCCTAAGGTGCGCTCTAATACTTGTTTGACTGCCTCGCTTGGAAAGGTGATGGGCTCAAGACCAGCACGTCGGCGTAAATACGGATGAACCATGTCACCTTGAATGGGGCCAGGCCGGACAATGGCTATTTGCACCACCAAGTCATAAAACGTCTGCGGCCGGAGGCGGGGCAGCATATTCATTTGCGCCCGCGACTCAATTTGGAACACACCAATGGAATCGGCGCGTTGTAACATCTGATACACCTTGGCATCTTCTTGGGGAATATCTGCCAGACCAAGCTCGCGCTGATGATGTTGTTGAATCAATTGCAGCATTTTGCGAATAGCTGTCAGCATGCCGAGTGCCAGCACATCGACTTTTATGAGCCGTAATGTTTCTAAATCATCTTTGTCCCACTGAATGACTGTGCGCTCTGGCATACTCGCATTTTCTACTGGCACTAAATCGGATAGCTCTGTGGAAGCAATCACAAAGCCACCAACATGCTGAGATAGATGCCGAGGGAAACCTAGTATCGCGTCTGTCAGCGTCAATAAACAATGCCCACGATGAGTTTTGCCAAGCCCAGGTACTTTCTCTAATAACTGTTGTTGCCAGCTACTGTGTTGGTCGCGACGATCGATCTGACGTAAGTAATGGCGTAATTCTTGCTCATGGAAGCCCAACGCTTTGCCAACATCAGGCAATGCACTGCGTAAGCGGTAACGAATGACCGTTGCGGCTAGGGCTGCTCGGTGCCGTCCGTATTTTTGATAAATATACTGAATGACTTCTTCACGACGTTCATGTTCAAAATCGACATCGATATCGGGCGGCTCATCCCGTTCTGCTGATATAAAGCGCTCGAATAAAACATCAATTTGATCGGGGTTTACTGCCGTTATTTGTAAGCAGTAACAGACGACTGAATTCGCTGCAGAGCCTCGCCCTTGGTACAAAATGCCGCGTTGCTGAGCAAATTGAACTAAATCATGAATGGTGAGAAAGAAATACTCGTATCCCAACTGAGCTATCAGTTGCAGCTCTTTTTCGAGCTTTGCTTTAACATCATCGCGTAACCCTTGCGGAAAACGCTGTTGGGCACCAACGTAGGTAAGGTCACGCAAATGCTCACTGGCGGTTTTGTCCTCTGGAACCAATTCGGCTGGGTATTCATAACGTAATTCGCTTAAACAAAAGCAGCATTGCTTGGCGATCACAATACTTTGCGCCAACCAGTCGGCTGTATAACATTGTTGCAGTTGCTCAGGCGTACGTAAGCAGTAATCTTGATTCGGTTTTAGCTGCGCCACTTGTGTCTCTAATGGCTGGCGGCGGCGAATGGCGACTAGCACATCGTGTAGCGATTGCCGTTGCGGCTCGTGATAGCACACTTCACATACAGCAGCGACGGGAATAACCAGCTCGGCACTTAGCTGCTGATAATGGCGATAACGCTGCGCATCATCTGCTTGATAGTGGCGGCTATAAGCGAGCCAAAAGTAATTACCGAATGCTTGTTTTAATTGCTCTGCAGTCGATTTGATCAACGCACTGTCAGACTCTTCAAAGCTCTCTTTGAACAGCGGTCGCCATAACAGCGAGCAATGGGTTAGTGCCTTGGTGAAATCATCAAGGAAAACTTGATAACTGCCTTTCTTACTGCGGTTTCGCGCCGTTGTGATGAGTTGGCATAGTTGCGCATAACCTTGGCGATTACGCACCAACACAATCAGTGTGCCAATATTTTCTAGGTAAAATTCACTGCCAATAATCAGTCGTAGTGGTTGTTCGCGCGCAGCAACATAAGCGCGCACCACCCCTGCTACAGAGCATTCATCGGTAATGGCTAGGGCCTGATAACCACAATCTACCGCGCGCTGTACCAACTCGTGCGGATGTGACCCACCGCGTAAAAAACTAAAATTACTTAAACAATGCAGGGCAGCAGGGCGTTGATCAACGGCAACTGCCTCTGAATTAACTGAACCAGCCATGCAAAAACCAACCTTTGTCGTTCTGGTAAATCCAACCTTGGCGCTGCCACTTATCCAACGCAATGTAATAGTCGCGGGTAACGGTATCAGCACTCCACCAACCACTCACGATTCGCTCTGGCCCCCATTGCAATTGCCACTGCTGCCGCTCAATGGGTTGCGCTTCGGGTAACAGCCAATAAGGGCGCCGTAACGATAGAGTTGCGGTGGCTGGTTTGGCTTGCCACGGCTTAAGACCGCCTTGATACTCCGGTCGCCAATCATCATGCACGTGCAAACTTTGTACCTTAGATTCGCCTAAACGTGCCTGCAACCGACTCACTAAAGCACTTAATGAATCAGTCTGTGTTTGCGGTGCGGCAAACATGGTTTGTTCTCGAGCTTGGCGTGGTTCGGGACGTTGTACTCGAACGCTTAGCGCTAATACCGGCTGTTTGAGTTTTTGTCGCTCTAAGTGCAATTGGCTTAAGCTGAGCAAGTCGCGCTGTTGCCACACCGCATGGGCAAATTGAATCGGGACTTGGGTTGCTGGTCCGTTGCGGTGATGAGCACGAATCACTAACCCCCGAGTACTCCACTGATGAATTTCTAAGAAGCTTTCAACCTGTTGTAACAAGCGCTTTAATGGAAACAAAAGCTGGGTCCAGCTATGTACCTCGGTATTCAGCTCAACCTGCTGATCAAACCGATCGGGGGGATGATAAAAATGCTGAGGCAGCGACAATTCACCAGCAAGTTCGGCAACATATGTCGTCATGGCACGACCAAATCGTACACCAAGCTCAGCTTTTGGTAGCTGCAACACCGCACCAAGGGTCAGTAATCCGACATCTCGAAGTTTGTCGATTTGTACTGGTGGTAAACCGCTATATTCAATAGGTAATTTGTTAATCGCCGCCTTCACATCTTCAGCTTCGGCACTGAGTACGGCAGACCCCGAAGCGGCCAATAACTTTGCCGATAGCGGACTGTAGCCACTACTTAAGACATAGCGCAGTGGCCATTGCTGTAAGCGTGCTTGCATGCGTGCGACCACCCCAGCAAAGCCTTGATGTAGCCGCAATAAACTTTGCACTTCAAACAACAGACCTTGCGGCGGATACAACACAATTTGCGCCATATCTTGATATAACACCTGAGCGAGCTGCGTCAGCATGGTGCTTTCACGTTTGGCGTTATAGTCATGCAACTTAAGTTCTGGCACCAAGGTGCTAGCTAGCACCTCCGCCATGCCCACTTCAACACCTTGTTGTAGTGCGGCGGAATTGGCTTGCACCACACTCCGCCGTGCCGCGTGGTTTTGTGTTAACGCGCGCGGTACGGCACTGAGTTCTGGTGGCTGCAATGCCAACTGATAATCCAGCAACAGGTGTGGAAAATGAAGATATAACCAAGCGTTCATAAAGCACGACGACGCCTCGGTAAACGAGAATCAACACCACAAGGGAACGCAGGCAATGGCCAACCGAAACGGCGCTTCAAGATGCGAACTGATAAACTATCGGCACGTTCAAGCTGAAGCCGAGTAACATAAGCACGCGCTTCTTCTTGTTGTTGCCAAGGGGTGATCACAAATGCCAATTTCTGGTGTGCTTCTGCCGCTTGTTGTAAACGTCGCACTGCCGTTGCACTTAAGCTCGTATGCCAAATTAAAACCGTATCTATCGCATTGCTTTGCAAAGCTTGCTCAGCAGCCCATAGCGCCAGCTTCTCATCTGGCTCCTGCACCACCACCTGCTGGTGCAACTCAAGATGTTGATAGCTTAGCCCTGGCGCATAAGGTTGAGCCGGCGGGTTGACCCATAGCGCCGTCGTTTGAGGTTGCGCTAATAAAGGCAACAACAGCGCCAACTCACCAATAAAAGGTTGCTGCACTTGTAATTCATTCACACTGCCTTGTAGCCAACCGCCACCTAAGCGGGTATCGAGTTCAGCCCAACCACTGCTTAAAAACTGTTGCTCGGCTTTGTGCGCAGGAACTTCTTGGCCTTGCCAGAGCCAACCTTTTTGCACTAATGCTTCAACTTGTGCGGGATACGCCATTGCTCACCTCGGCAAAACAGCCACAAAATACTGTATAAATATACAGTACACTTTAGAGCCTTTTTCCGAAGCTGGCAAGTATTTCGCAAATGGGTATCATAGGCGCATAACTATCATGACAAGCACAATTTGGCGCAAACATGCTGACAACGTTACTGATTCCGTTTCGATTATTAATTAATTTTACTTTTGCTTTGGTTTCCACCGCAGTGATTGGTGCCATTATTATTTTGGTGGGATTACCAAAGTTATTATTACCAATACCTGCTGTGCAGCGTGTGTTGTCTACTTGGGCCAATGCCGTTTTTCGCTTATGGGGTTATGCCATGTCGGTACTATTTCGACTCACGCAACCCATGCGCTGGCATATTGATGGTGACAGCCAACTGCATCGTGACCGTTGGTATATGATCATGGCGAATCATCGTAGCTGGGTCGATATTCTGGTACTGATGCACTTAGCTTGTCGCAACATGCCAATGCCGCGGTTTTTCTTAAAACAACAGTTGATTTGGGTTCCGATTGTTGGCCTCGGGTGCTGGACATTAGACATGCCGTTCATGAAGCGTTATTCACGCGAGCAAATAGCTAAAAACCCAAAGCTACAAGGTAAAGACATTGAAACCACTCGCAAGAAATGCCAGAAGTTTCGCCATATTCCTACTACGGTAATTAACTTTTGCGAAGGCACCCGCTTTACCCCTGAGAAGCATGCAAAACGAAATAGCTCGTTTCAACACTTGTTGCCTCCTAAAGCAGGCGGCACGGCATTTGCATTGCAGATTATGGGCAATCAATTTGATGCCATATTAGATATTACGATTGTTTATCCTGATGATAAAAAGCCGGCCGTATGGCAGTTACTGAGCGGTCAGCTACGTGATGTGTATGTAAATGTGGAAACGTTGCCTGTCACCGAAGATTTAATTGGTGACTATTTTGCAGATGAAGCGTTCAAAACGCACTTTCAAGATTGGATGAATAAGCGTTGGCTGCGCAAAGATGAAATTATCAACCGCGTACGAGCGGAATTTTTCAACTAAGCACAGCCTGCTTTCAAACTTATTGCTTTTCGAGTAAGTATCCAGCCGCTTTCACGAAATCAGTCATGAAATCTTTGCTGTCACGGAAGCCTTCCGTTTTAAGGCGATATTTACCATTCACAATAAAGGTTGGCGTCGCGTTCACGTTATAGGCACGCATATCGCGGTCCATATCGTTCACTTGCTTCTCAACCAACGGATGCTTCATGGCTTTCTCAAACTTGTCTTTGCTAATGCCATTCACATGGAAGATAGCCTGTAGCTGCTCTTCTGTGGTGATTTGCTGCTTTTGCGCGTGAATACGCTCATAAAACGCTTGGCTAATTGCTTCTTCTTTCTTGAACAGCTTCGCTGCCGCAAAACCACGCGCCATCAGCTCAAGGGTTGGATGAGAAACAATGTGTGACTTTTCAAAAGCCTGTGGATAGGCTTCTTTCATTGCCGCTGCAATTGGTTCAAAACGGTAGCAGTGAATGCAGTAAAACGAGAAGAATTCTTTAATCTCTGGCTTCGCTGTCCCTTGCTCTGCAATCACTTCATAGTGAACGTCTTCTTTAAATTCTTGTGCACTTAGCGGCAACATCATGAAAGCGACAACAACTAACAACAACTTTTTCATGGGCAGAACGTCCTACGGTTTGTTTGTTACGAATAAAATTAATATTGCGGCTGCAATTGAATCGGTGGTTCTTGCAACGCCGCAAATTGTTCTTTTAGTGTCAGCACCTGTTGTTCCCAGTAACGTTGCTCTGCAAACCATGGGAACGCTCGTTGAAATGCGCTATCACCCCAACGGCGGGCCAACCACGCCATGTAGTGTATGATTCGAAAACTACGCAAGGGTTCAATTAATTGCGTTTCTTTATTATCGAAATCGCAGAACTCTTGGTAGCCCTCAAGCAATACATCTAGCTGCAAGGTGCGTTCGGCTCTATCGTCTCCCGCTAACATCATCCATAAGTCTTGAATGGCGGGGCCGGTACGCGCATCGTCGAAATCAACGAACATCAGTTGCTCATCACGCAACAACATATTGCCCAAATGACAGTCACCATGCAAACGTTGTTGCGTAAAGGCGCTCAAATCAACCTGTTTGAGATGGTTTGCTAAGGGCTCAGCGATCGCAAAAAAGGCGTCATGGAGATTATTCGGCAACAGCGACGACGTACTTAAAGTAGCCAAAGCCTCAGTAACATATTCGTGATAAGATACATTAGGGCGCGTTGCGAACTGACGTTGCTTCGCCACTGCATGCAAGCGGCCAATTTGTCGCCCGATACGCTCTAATTGATCGAGATCACCAGGCTCAACGGCTCGCCCACCAACACTCGGGAATACCGCAAACCGATATCCTTCGTAGTGGTGCAATGTAGCACCAGCAAGCTTTAACGGAGCGACGGCAGGTACTTCTTCATCAAGCAATTCTTGCGTGAACTGATGCTCTTCAAGAATTTGCGCATCGGTCCACCGCGCCGGGCGATAAAACTTGGCAACGTAACGACGATTGTCATCCGCTATGAATTGATAAACGCGGTTTTCATAGCTATTGAGCGCTAATAACCCAGACTGAGGATCAACCCCGACATCCGCAAGCGCATCAGCAATGCGCTCGGGGGTTAGATTATGAAAGCTAAAATCGTCGTGATGATCACTCATAGAGGAATCGACTAACATGCTGTTCGCTCACATCACCGGCTTCATTAGTCACCGTAAAGGTGACATCTTGTACGCGCTCAGTCACATCATCAGGATGAACCGCTAAGGTAATTGGTAGTGTTGCGACCTCGCCGCCGCCTACTGTAACGGTGTCATCGCCAATTAATTTGCTACGCTCAAACCCTTGCGCAGTAATTTTATACGTTTGAGTTTGCTGTGACTTATTCAGAATTTTTAATGTAAACACGTTTTGCACCCAGCCATCCATATTGATGCTGTAGAGCTGATTGCGATCGCGCAATACGTCGACTTGCAGAGGTACACGGGTGGAGATATCCCAAACCAGAAGACCGGTCATGACCACCATGACAATAAAGTACCCAACAGCTTTAAAGCGAAGCTTGTGGGTGCGGCCACCTTGTAAGTTACGTTCGGTAGTGAAACGAATTAATCCTCGTGGATAATTCATTTTATCCATGACGTCGTTACAGGCATCGACACAGGCGCCGCAGTTGATGCACTCATATTGCAGACCATTGCGAATATCAATACCCGTTGGGCACACCTGCACACACATATAACAATCAATGCAGTCGCCTAAGCCCAATTCTTTCGGATCTTTTTTGCGTGAGCGACCACCACGTGGCTCACCACGATTTGGGTCATACGAAACGGTCACGGTGTCTTTATCAAACATCGCCGATTGGAACCGTGCGTACGGACACATGTGCGTGCACATAATTTCGCGCATCCAGCCGGCATTTCCATAGGTACAAAAAGCGAAGAAAACGACCGAAAAAGTTGCCCAAAAACCGGCATCGAGAGTCCAAATTTGCGTGAATAACGTACGGACATCCATGAAGTAACCGACGAATATCATCGCGGTTAGCATCGAAACGATCACCCATGAGGTATGTTTCGCTGCTTTACGCCAGAATTTATCGAAATCCCAAGGGCGTTTATCGAGCGACATACGCTGATTACGTGTGCCTTCAAACTTCTTTTCAAACCACATAAAAATGAACGTCCATGTGGTTTGCGGACACATAAAGCCGCACCAGACGCGCCCATAGAGCGTTGTGACGAAAAATAAAGCGAAGGCAGAAACAATGAATATCCAAGCAAGAATGGTGAAATCTTGTGGCCACATGGTGAGGCCAAAAATACGAAAGCGCTGTTCAGCAATATCGAGCAAAATGGCCTGCTCGCCATTCCATTGCAACCATGGTAAAGCGGCAAACACGAACAATAAAATGAAACCGAAACTACGGCGGAACCATTCCAGCGTACCTTTTACATCGCGCACATAAATACGGTTACGTGGCGAATAATCGTTACTGCGTTTATCTGGATCTGGACGATGAATTTTTACTTTATCGGCCGCCTGCACTTCGATTTTTTGTTCCATAGCCATACCACGCTCTCAGCCATTTTCTAACGATTCATTGATTATACGCTTAATTCGCTCAAAAATTCACTGCGCGGGCGCAACCTTTGCCGAATAGAACCCCGAAAAAAATTAGGGGATCACCCCTATATATTCTGTTGTGTTCTCGGAGCATTCTCGAAAAAGTTTAAAAATTCAGCAACGAGGATACAACAATGAAAAAATTCACGCTCTCTACTATCGCTGCATTAACACTTGCTGCGGCGCCTAGCCACGCAATCGCCAATACTGTTATTGGTGAACAATTACAGGCTAAACTTCCAACTTTGTCAGCATCTGAAAGTCTTACCGTGGTAGTTACCTATGACCAACTCGAACCTGTTTCGGAATCGCAAATACAGCAACTTTTGAATCTAGGAATCACCGAAGGCGTTCAATTTTCTTCTTTGCCAATTATCGGAGTTGTCGCAACTAGCGCTCAAATCGAGCAGCTTAAATCGCTACCTAACGTCCGCTCTATTTGGCTAAACCGCCAACTTGAATACTTTAATGCAGACGCACGAAAAATCACCGGTGTCGAACAGTTACAATCTGCCGATTTTATTAGCCGAAATGGCACATCGTTTACTGGGAATGGTATCACTATCATGGTTAACGACTCCGGTATTGACGCCTCTCATCAAGACCTTCTGTTCGGCGACAAAGTCATTGAAAACGTACAAGCGCTTACTCATGCGCAAGCAATAAGCTTGGTCGCTCCAACCGATGGTTTTGTAATTGAAGGTCAAATCAATACCGACCTGAATGTGGGGCATGGAACCCATTGCGCCGGCACCATCGCTGGAACCGGCGTTATGTCTGACGGTAAATATTTAGGCGCAGCACCAGAAGCTGACTTGATTGGTTATGGTTCTGGTGCTGGTTTATCAATTCTTGATGCCGTAGGCGGTTACGATTACGCCATTAACAATGTTTATGCTTTTAATTCGCCGATTCGCATCATGAGTAACTCTTGGGGTTCAAGCGGTAAGTTTAGCCCAGATAGCCCTGTAAGTATTGCTTCCTATAAAGCATATAAGCTCGGTATTTTATCAGTCTTTGCAGCCGGCAATTCGGGCCCAGGTGAAGACAGCCATAACCCATATGCTCAAATTCCATGGGGAATTTCTGTGGGTGCCGGTGACAAATTTGGTCAACTCGCTGGCTTTTCATCACGCGGCTTGAAAAGCGAAACAGGCACGTTTGCAATGCCAGATAACACAACTTGGACCTACAACAATGAAATTACCGTGGTTGCGCCTGGCGTAAACATCATCTCAACACGCGCCAGCACCAATTTAGTCTCCAATGGTGGCGAAGCTGACCTCGACGCAATTGAAACAGAATATGTTCCGTTTTACACAATGATTTCGGGTACCTCAATGGCAACGCCTCACGTTGCCGGCATCGTTGCCCTAATGATGGAAGCTAACCCGAACCTCTCTCTATTGGAAATTAAGCGTTTGCTACAAGAAACTGCAACCAATATGCCAGGCTATGAAAAATGGGAAGTAGGCGGTGGCTACGTCAATGCGAAATCAGCTGTTGCCGCTGCGCTAGGTTTCGATATGGAGCATGTCGCGAGTGTAAACAATCTAAACAGCTTCAATGCGAATGCCGTGTTAAAAACAAGCGATCGCCTTGAAAACTTTGAAGTACTCTATGCGCCAGCTGGCGAACCTGAAACCTATAGTTTCGAAGTAGGCGAAAACGTAGCATGGGTTAAAGCCAGTGCTGAAACCCTAGCAAATACAACCAAGCTAGTACTTGTTGCCCCAGATGGCACTGAATATTTTGGCAACTTAACCTTACCCGTTCTTGAAACTGGCATGCGTGTTGCTGCTCCGGGTCAACCAGGTACATGGCAAGTGTATGTTTATGGCTTAACGTCGCTATCTGGGGTTGATCCTGATCCGCTTGATGTTACAAACGGCCCTGGTATTCCAGAAGTTATTGCCGGCACCATTTCTTTCGAGTTAAGTGGTGGCTACGAAGGCGTTGATGATATCGCTGGTCATCCGCAACAAAACGCTATCGAGTTTGCCGTTTCTGAGCGCTTAATTGATGGCTTTAGTAACGGAAAATTCCGTCCCGATGATGCTCTGCTGCGTAAGGACTTGGCTCAGTATCTTGTCATGGGTGGCGCAATTCGCCAGTACCGCGATTTACTAAATGAACCTCAGCCTGCATTGGCGAATGTGCCAAGTGACGCTAAAGTATTTGCGGAATCTGTATCGGTAACAGGTAGTGCGTTGAAAGATAATGCGCAATCACAAGCGCCTGTCATGCGCTCAAATAATGGGAACTTTGATCCAAAAGGTAAAGTTAACAAACTTGATCTTGCCTATTCTTTAGTACAAGCGCTTGGTTTAGAAAGTGAAGCTTTAGCTTTCGATCCGAATCAAGACATTGTCGTGGATTACAAAGGTGAAATGATTGTTTTGGCTGACCAAGATTTAATCCCAGCCCATTTGAAAGGCTATGTGCAGGCGGCAATTCGTTACTCGCTGTTGAACGTTCGCTTCTCAATTGAGCAAGACGCATTCGCTCTCGAACCATCATTACGTGCTCACTTTGTGCCTGATTCAACGATTACGAGAGCGCACTATGCTCTCACTGCTAGTCGCTTGTATAGCAACTACTACCAAGCAAATTAAGTGGGTTAAATAACACAAAGGGTTACCCTAGGTAGCCCTTTTATTCTTAGAAAAGCGTGACAAACATCAAAGTTCTGGGTAAATTTTAACCGAAAAGATGTAACAAAATGTAACAGAACACCGAGGAATTAATCATGTACGCTAGCAAAACCTTATTGAAAGTTGCGGTCTTGTGGTTAGGTTTTAGCCTATCTAGCTACAGTAGCTCAGCTGCGGCTGTCGATCTTCCGCTGACCATAAATGCTCAACAAAATAATCTCTCTGCTAACGTTGAGTTAAGCCCCCTTGTCAGCTTCGACCTATCCGTGCAATTTGAAAATACAGTTGGGCTAACGCCACAGAACCTTTTGGTCGAAGCCAGTTTAATCAATCTCGCTGATCCCGATATTTTACATCGGTTACCAGACAGCTTGTTAACAACAGTACCTCAAGCCTTCCCGGTACTCATCTCAGTTCGCCCAGATTCGACAAAGGGTTTTTCATTTAGTGGCGCTTACACAATTGAGTTGTACACTAAGTCGTTGCACTACACCGAAGGTACGCCGCTACGTTTATTTCACTCGCATCAAAATGGTACCTTTGAAGATATTACTACCATGACAGGTTCAGGAAGTTATCGGGTTCGCGGCAATGGTGGCCAATTCTCAGATTTTATCATCTTAGCCGACTTACGAGACGCCAATACAATAATTCAGTCAAAACTGACTCGCTTGGAAAGCATTGCGAATGAAAGCCAATCACAACTCTCGGTTGGCGCATATCAAGCTCTGGTAGACGCTATAAATACTGTGAGTGTTGCAATTAACGCGGATAACAAAGGGCAAGCCCTAGCTGCTGTTGAAAATTTAATTCATTTGTTGGAAGCAGATAATGGCACTCTTTATCCTGACGTATGGCGCTCAAGCAACGATTTGAATAACGTTCGCGGCAATTTAATCTCCGCCGCAACAACGCTCCGCTTTAGTTTACGTATTGAGTAACAGGTAAACGATGAAAGCAATATTTGATGTCGTATTCCAACACCGCTTCGCGCAACGCTTCGATTTGCACGAACACAGGGCATACGTGATAGGGCGTAGCTCAGAATGCGACATTCAAATTGATCACCCAACGCTTTCACGGCAACATGCTTTACTTTTTTGTAGTGAAGGCGTTTGGTATCTGCGTGATTTAAATAGCACCAACGGTCTATTTATTGATGCGCAGCGTGTTGAAGAAAAATGTCTTCAACATTCTTCCATTTGTCGATTAGGTGATGTGACTTGTATGTTTGTACCACATCACAACCAATCGCAAAAAATTGTCATCAATCATGCTCAGTGGTGTGGGCGACAGCTTGCTCAAATGCGCGAGTCTTGGCAACATTCAACCTCGCTACAAGAGGTTGTTTCCGCCTCGCAGAATACCATTGCGCAAGTTCTCCAAAGCGATCGAACCGCCTTAATACTCCTCAATGACTCCTACGTCGTGCCGCCCTTCGATGGCTCAACGACGCTAGTTCAACAAGCAATTGAAAGTGGCCAACCTTGCGTTGTTCATAATGCGCTGACACATCAGCAGTTACAGCACCGTGAAAGTGTTAAGCGGCAACAGATTAAAGCAGCGTTAGCGGTACCTATCGCTTTAGGAAATAAAATTATTGCGGTGTTATATGCCGACAGTCTGAAACAAGCGCATTATTTTAATGAGCATCAAATTTTTATATTGCAGCGCTTCACTCAACTCATCGCAATGCAACTAACGCTATGTCAGCTCAATGATTACTTAAAACTTGCCCAGCAAAAGATGACGACCGCTCGAGAACTAGCCAATAACGTGCGAACTTTGGGGAATCTGTGATAACTTAATCTCTAAGCTTCTGTAACGAGATAGTTCTCACAATGGCTGATCCCGACAAACACGATAACTTGTTATCGAATCACGCAACGACAAAATTAACAACGCAAACGCTGCTTGAACCTGGACAGCTTTTGGCGGAGCGGTTTCGTATTGTTCGTTTACTTGGTCACGGGGGTCAAGCTCGTGTATTTGAAGCCTACGACGAGGTTCTAGAAACGCCATGTGCTTTGAAGGTGCTCGCTCAGGAAGCCGATTCTAACGAGGTTGAGCACCTACGAAATGAGGTGCTTCTTGCACGCCAAATTCATCACGTCAACGTTGTTCGTATTCATGAATTTTACGCCACTGCGCAAGCGACATTTTTTACGATGTCGCTCGTAAATGGCGTGGTGTTAAGCCAAGCGTTAGACGACCGCCCCGCTGCTGTTGACATAATAAAATGGTTTAAACAACTAGTAAGCGCTTTGCAGAGCTGTCACGAGAGCGGTGTTATTCATGGCGATTTAAAACCCGATAATTTACTCATTGATACTGATGGCAATTTATCAATTATCGATTTTGGTATTGGTCGAACACTCGACAATAACACGACACAGTTTGGCTCCACTGGATTCGTTGCACCAGAACTCGCAAAGTCACAACAAGCAACAACCGCCAGTGATCGATATGCTCTAGGCAAAACCTTAGCCTTAATGCTTGAAGCGAGTGACGCAAGCAGCTGGAAAAACGCTTCCATAAAAAAACGTTCGTTACAAAAGCTCGCCGTCAGATTGCAAACTGACACTCCGAATCTTCGCCCCTCGCTAGCGCAATGCCGAGATGTTCTTCATTTCGAAACATCTCGATTAAAGCAATGGGCCGCACTGGTGGCGGTAGTTTTAGTTATACTTTCGTTTTTGGTTTATATGTTACCGCAAGAGCCTGCTGAGCGGGATTCGGAAACTTCGGTAACGACCATTGCGATAGCGATGATTAATGGTGAGCCGGCCTTGGCGGAGTTGACCCATTTACTGTTACAAGCTGAGCCGAATATTTATTCCATTGAACCCCAAAACGTCAATCAGCTCATCGAAAATTTAGGAATTCAACCGTTCGAATCTGCTTCCGAGCGCGCTAGGTTGGCACAATTAACTCAAGCACAATATTTATTAATATTAACGCCGCGTACTTTAGGTGGAAAATTGCAGTTACATACATTGTTAACCGCTCACCCCTCTGAACAGGTCATTTTTTCGAAGACTTTTGATACCGAGAATGTGGCTCCAGAGCAATTAGTCAGAGCTATTTCAGAGGCTTTTAACGATGTGTTACCGAACCAAAATGACGAGTCTCAACCATCTGATTTCATTCGCTATAAAGTCGTTCAAGATTTAGCAGCAGCTCGAGCAGAAAATGACATAACCAAGCTGACGTTAAAGTTACGTGATGTGATTGACTCGCCACAAATGCCCGCCGTGTTGAAACTACAAGCGCGAATTGAGCTGGCAATTATTAATCAACAATTCGAACCTGCTGCGTCATTACTTGATCAACTACTGAAACAGTTCCCACATCGCGCTGATGTGCTTGCGCAGCGGGCCACTGTGGCCGCTGAATTAAATGATCTTTCGGGCGCTCGTGAATACTATCGTCTCGCACTTTCTTATGATTCTAATCAACCAATGTGGTGGTTTGAGTTGGCTCGATTAAAAATAATTCAAGGCGAAACCGAGTCAGCAATAAATGAGGAATTGACCCAGAGTCTTATTCAATTTCGACAACGCGAAGACTTAAGTGGTCAAGGACTTATTTTAAACGCTTTCGGTGTTGCTTATCTTCGTTTAGCAAAATTTGACACCGCAGCGCAGTATTTTCAGCAAGCATTAGAATATCGAACCGAAGCACGGGAACCTCGGGAACGTATCACCACATTAAGTAACTTGGCGACGGTGTTAGCAATAACTGGGCAAATTGATAAAGCTGATGAAGCGCTGCGAGAAGCAACACGTCTTGCCGATGCAATTAATGATGACTTAGCAGTTGCCCATATCGAGAACGAACGCGGCTTGCTCTTCGAAGAACAAGGGGACTACTACAGCGCATTACGCCACTACAAACGTGCGCTCGACATTCGTTTACGTGAAGGCGACGACTATGTTCAAAGCCAGAGCATCAATAATGTTGCTTTTATCAATTTTTTGATTGGCGACTTCAGTCTAGCCGAAGTTTATTGGCGCCAAGCTCTGCAAATTGTAGAGAGTCTCGACGAGCAAGCCACATTACACAGTATTCAGCTTAATCTGGTGCAGTTGCTAATTGCTCAAGGTCAGTTTAACCAAGCCGAACAGCTATTAGCTGAATTGTTGCGCAGCAACGACAAGAGCGCTGAAGCCAACCTTTCCACACAACTTCAAATTAGCCGTTTAAATTTTTTACAGGGTCGTATGGCTGTAGCCGATGAAGCCGGCAAGCAAGCAGACCAAATTGCGCAGTCAATAAATGATCCTCGTGGTGCTATCGAAAGCCTGCTTTGGCGAGCTGAGATGGCTGTTTTACTACACCAAACTCAGTTGTTTGAACAACATGCTACGAGCCTTAAAGCTTTTCAAAACGAGTTCAATAGAGAGCAACGCTTAATTTTTGATTGGCTGCTTTTACTTGGGCAAAAAGAAAATTCACAGGCTGAACTCACAGCCTTTGCTGAGCGCGTGATTAATCAACAGCCTTCTCGGTTAGTTGAAATAAAGTTATTGAGCGAACTCGTTTTCAGAGGCAAATTCCCGGAATCAGCAACAGTATGGAAACGTCTCGAACAAATTAGTAACGAGCGGGTGTTTGCATCTTACTTGCCATACCTCGCCGCTCGCGGCTTTGACAACTCAAAACAGTTACTGCAAGCTGCATTACAGCAACATGCGAGTTTTTGGCGTAACTATGAGTTATATTCATACCTTAATGATGTCGCTTTTGACGAACAACAACGTGCTGCTTTTGAGCGGCTAATCGAAAATATGAATGAAGAACAGCAACAAGCCTATAGAGCATTCGCTAGAAGTCGATGAATTAGAGGGGTTACTGGCTCAAGTTCAAGAACAGCAGCGTTTGCTTCAACAGCAGCTCGACTATGAACATCACGCTATGCTTGGCCTAGCGAAACGATTGTGGGTGCAACAAGAGCAAGAGAGAGCCTATTTCGCTCGAGAGCTACATGATGATATTGGCCAGCAACTCATCGCTCTGAGGGCGCAAATAGATTCATTGCAAAACCCAAAGTTCAAACAAATACAAGATGGGTTACTACAAGTTATTGAAAGTACGAGAAGTCTTTCACGTATTATGCATCCAACGATTCTCTTTGATCTTGGTTTGGAGCGTGCTCTTGCCTGGCTCAATCGACAACTACTAGAGCCAGTTGGCGTGCAGTTGCAGAGTCGTTACGATGTATCGATTGAACTTCCAAATGCCGTCAGCTTGTTGCTCTTCAGAATTGCGCAAGAATCGTTCGTGAATATTGTGAAGCATGCTCGAGCGAATCAAGTTGAATTGGCAATCATAGAAACATCTCAAGGCATTGCGATAAAAATCAAAGATGATGGTATTGGGTTTGACGCAAAAACAGCTGTCCGTGGTATCGGTTTGCAAAGCCTAAAAGATAGAGCTTTAGCCTGTGGTGCAACCTTAGACATAAAATCAATACCGAAAAGCGGTTGCGAAATAAGTCTATTGTTGCCTTATCAACAACTCTCCGAGCTTGGCGACCTATGATTTCGCTCATTCTAGCTGACGATCACACGATGGTGCGACAAGCCATTGCAACGACCTTAAAAGCGACGGGATTATTTACAATCGAATATGAGTGTAGTGACGGTTTAGAGTTAGTTGAAGCTGCGCTAAAAACTCCCGTTGATATCGTTTTAATGGATATTTCTATGCCGAGAATGAATGGTTTTGCAGCACTTGAAAAGCTTCTTCATCATCGGCCACAAAGTAAGGTCATTATTCTAAGTATGCATAGCGAGCCTGAATATGTTGAAGCAGTAAAATTAGCAGGTGCTCGGGCTTACATTCAAAAAGATGCTCCTTCAGAGCAACTTATTCAAGTGATACAAGATGTTGCTGCTGGTAAGTTTTATTTTCCTCTTAAAACAAACCAATCATTGGCATCACTATCCTCACCTACCAATCCAATAGAGGGATTAACACGGCGCGAACGGGAAATTTTCTATTTAGTCGTTGCCGGGCGAAGCAACAAGCAAATTGCACAATTACTCTCATTGTCAGCAAAAACCATTGAAAACCACCGTACTAATATCTTCAAAAAACTGAAAGTTACTTCCACTGTAGAACTCATCCATTTTGCAGCCAAAAATGGATTACTTGAACCTTAAAATGATTCTTTCGCCATGGCCACAACCGTATCGAGAAGCACGTTTGTGCCGGCTTCAACATCATGCCAATGCGACCATTCATCAGGCGCGTGGCTCACACCATTGATTGACGGAATAAAAATTAGGCCGGCGTGCGTGATTTCACTAAGGAATTGCGTGTCGTGCCCAGCACCGCTTGGCATTCGCGTATAACTATAACCACGCTGCTTAACCTGCTTCTCAATTAAATCAGTGAGTGGTTCCGAGCATGGTTTTGGCGAGAGCCAACTCACTTGCTCGTATTCAAACATTAACCGGTGACGTCGAGCAATTGCTGAAAGAGTTTTACGGCAGGCATTAGCAAGCTCTTTCATAATGCCTTCATCCATATCACGCCCAACAATGGTGAAAATCGCTTCCCCTGGAACCGTGTGTGGGTGACCTGGCTTCAGCTCAACTTTACCCACCGTGATACGGGTTTTATCGGTGCCATTTTCGTCAATTATACGCTCAATTTCATGAGCAAAATCAGCAAGCCCCATAAATGCATCACTACGCATATCCATTGGTGCTGTTCCAGCATGATCAGCTTTCCCTTTGAGGTGAACAATCCATTTGAACACCCCTGAAATACCTTCAACCACACCAATTTGGAGTTCACGTTGAAACAGTACTGGCCCTTGCTCAATGTGCAGTTCAACAAAGCCTTTCAGTTGCTCCGGCCGCCACGCGGCATCAAGCGCTTGCATCGCATCGAGTCCCTGAGCTGCCATCGCATCTTTCAAATACACATTATCGGCATCATGCGCTGAGAGTAACCAGTCCGGATTCAAGCAACCAGAAATTGCTTGTGCACCCAGCATACCACCAAACCGACCTTCTTCCTCGGCGGTGGCCACACCCCAAATAGGCGTTTCTATATCCGGTTGCTGTTCATTAATGGTTTCGATGACTTCGAGTGCTGACATCACACCCAACGCACCATCGAAAATACCGCCAGCGGGAACCGTATCAATATGCGAACCCATCAAGATAACGGGCTTGTCGCGGTCGCCGCGACCAAAAAACACGTTACCGGCACCATCCATGTAGGTATCTAACCCAGCTTTTTTGGCTTTATCTTGCAGCCAGCGTCGGCTCTCCATGTCAGCATCAGTGAAGCCAATGCGGTACATGCCGCGGTCTTGTTCGTTGTAGCCTATTTTGGCAAGTTCAAGTAAGTTTGCTTTCAGTCGTTCTCCGTTGATAACCATAGAACCCCGTTATTCGTTATTCGTTATTCGTTATTCGTTATTCGTTATTCACTGATTAGAGTATAGAAGGTCACGAAAGTTTTGTTTAATTAGGGTTTGTCTTTCTCGAATAACCAATAACGAGTAACGAGTAACGAGTAACGTTTTTTGTTTGGAGCAAAAAAAAGCCCGGCGAATGCCGGGCGGAATGAGAACAACCAGATCTCAGGGAAGTTGAGCACACTATAATGCGCAAGTGTGACAAGTAAGTGACATCAAGCGATTAAAATTAAGCAATGCGTTTTGCAGTTGCCGCAGCATTTAATACCGCTGCCATTTTAATCGAGTTTTGAATCACTTGAGCTGAAATATCGTGCTTCAGCAATACACCAACGTGTGAGTCGATGCACATACCACAGCCGTTTAATGCTGATACTGCCAATGAATACAGTTCGAAATCAGCTTTATCAACGCCTGGGTTTGCCATGCCATTCATGCGCAAGCCAGCTGGCAATTTGCTGAACTGCTTGTCGGTGCACAAATGCAAGAAACGGTAGTAAACGTTGTTCATCGCCATTAGTGTTGCGGCTAATTTCGCTGCGCTATCAACGTTTGCTTCAATTTTACCTTCGGCTTCAGCTTTTACTGCGTCAATTAACTCGTTATCGCCAATTGAATACACCAGTGACAACGCTGTGCCGTAGAATTGGGTCGCGGTCATACCCGAAGTATCGACATTGCCGAAAATATTCGACAAGTTGAGTTTGGTATCTTTACCGTGGTCGCCCAAACCTTGTTTGTAATCTGCAATGCTCATATAAATCCTCCGCTTAAAAAAGGTGCCGCTTTCGCGGCACCTGAAGACATCACTTATTTGTGGGGGATGTGATGTCTGCTTACAGGGTGTCGCCGCCTACTGCACGGTTACATGGACACAATTCGTCCGTTTGCAAACCGTCAAGAATACGCAGTACTTCTGCTGGGTTACGACCTACGTTCAAGTTGTTTACTGACACGTGCTGAATAGTACCGTGTGGATCAACAACGAAGGTTGCACGCAATGCGACGTTTTCAACTTGGTCACGAACACCTAAACCATCAACCAAAGATTTCACGCCGTTGTCAGCGAATGACCATTGGTTCAAGCTCTTCAGATCTGGGTGTTCACGGCGCCATGCCAATTTGACGAATTCGTTGTCAGTGCTACCACCTAATACAACCGCATCACGGTCAGCGAATTCCTCGTTTAGTTTCGCAAACTCAACAATTTCAGTTGGGCATACGAAGGTGAAATCTTTTGGATAGAAGAAGATGATCTTCCATTTGCCTTCGAAGCTTTCGTTGTTAATTGTCTCAAATGCGCTTTCGCCGTTTTCTTCTGGCATGTTGAAACCAGGTTTTACGCCGACTACTTCAAATTCTGGTAATTTATCGCCTACGGTTAACATATTGCTTGTCTCCTTGTTCGACAGACTAATTGGGAAAATCAAAATTGTTGAGGCCTGTCGCCTCAGCTCGCAGACAATAATAGGGGCTCGATTAAATTTGTTAAAACGAATAAAACGGATTAACATAATCGAAAATACTAATTGAACAAAAATTTGTTTTATTTAAATAGCCACGGTGAGGCACGAGATGAGCAAACTACCTAGTTTAAAAAATCTGAGCTATTTACTGGCATTACACCAGCATCAGAATTTCAATCGCGCAGCGCAGGCGTGTAACGTCAGTCAATCAACTTTGAGTAGTGGTATTCAAAACCTTGAAGAGCAACTTGGATGTCAGTTGATTGAACGTGACCATAAATCATTTTTGTTCACCGGCATGGGTGAAGAGGTGGTGGAGCAAGCACGCCAAATTCTTACCTCAACCGAAGAGTTACTGTATTTCGCCCAAAGCCAAGGCAAAATCATGGAAGGCCCGTTACGCCTTGGTTGCATTCCAACCATTGCGCCGTTCTTGCTTGGTGATTTGACCAAGAAGCTAAAAGCCGATCATCCCAAGCTGCAATTAAGCATTCGCGAAGACACCACGGTCAATTTGCTACATTTGCTACGCAACGGTGAGCTTGATGTGTTAGTGCTGGCGCTACCTGTCGATTTGCAAGGTAATCAAAGTTATGTGCTCGGGCGTGATCCGTTCAAGTTAGTGATGCACTCAAGTTTGGCAGAAAAACTCGCTGAGCCGGTGCAATATAATCAGTTACCCGACAATTCCATTTTCTTGCTCGAAAAAGAGCATTGCTTAACCGGGCATGCGGTATCGGCTTGCGAACTAGCTGATTCAAGTAAGATTAATCCGTTTACCGCCACTAGTCTGCATAGCTTAGTACAAATGGCTGACGCTGGACTTGGCGCAACCTTTATTCCGCAAATGGCAATTGACCGTGGAATTTTGAATGGTACTGAATTGGTTGCGTTGCAGCCGAGTGGGCAACAAGCATCGCGAGAAATTGGGTTGATTTATCGACCGACGACGAACCGTCGTACAACTTTCCGTAAATTAGCTGAGTGTATAGCGCAGTTATTGCCAGAGCCGCTACTGAAATAGCGGCTCTGAATTATTCAAACGGGTTTTTAATTAAGGCGCGGTGCGAAGTTCACTCAAACGCGGGCCAATGCTGGCTTGGTTTGGTGCTTTCTCAGCGCTTACTTCCGCTTGAGTCAGATCAACTGGCTCGCCAACTTCGGCAGAAATCAGCGCCTGCAATTGATCTGGGGTCAGATTTTTACCGGTATGCACAACACGTACACCAGAATCATCACCCGTTGCCGCAGTGCCTGGTAAATATATCGTGCCATTTGAGAAGTCGACCGCAAAAGCAATTACACCAGGGACCAAAAAGAATAATAATCCAATACCGTTGAGTGCAGCGACGCCTGGATCGATTTTGCCACTCACCTGTCCTTTACGCTCAGGATACAAGATTGTACCGCAAGCACTAAGATGCAGAGTCGTTAAAATCAGAACCGCTGCTTTTAGTGTGTTACGCTTGAAATTTACCATTACAGCCTCCTTGGGTGGGCATGTTAATTTCCTGTAATAACTGAAGTGTAACGAAAAAAAAGCAATCCAAAATTCAATTTAATCTATATTTACACTAGTAAAGATTCGTAAATGATCAATAAAAGGAGCACCTTATGTTACGCAAATTACTGGCCGTGAGTGTCACTGCGGCGCTAGCCGTGACTGCTACAACCGCTGCTGCAGAGACGGTTTCAACAGAGCGTCACAAGGTTTCTGTGAACACCATTACGGACAAATTAAATAAACCATGGGGCATGGCATTTTTG
The DNA here is from genome assembly GCF_009734345.1 of Pseudidiomarina andamanensis. Lineage (GTDB taxonomy): Bacteria > Pseudomonadota > Gammaproteobacteria > Enterobacterales > Alteromonadaceae > Pseudidiomarina > Pseudidiomarina andamanensis. The sequence goes on from NZ_CP032551.1 coordinate 1,806,320, forward strand.
CCATCAGGTGAGCTGTTAATAACCGAAAAATCAGGCACCTTACGTCGAGTGACACGCGATGGTGTAATAAGCGATGCGTTGAGCGGCGTTCCAGCGGTGGTTGATAAAAGCCAAGGCGGATTACTTGATGTAGCTGTCGACCCGAACTTTGCTGACAATCAGTTTGTTTACATCAGCTACTCAGAGGCGGATCCTGCTGGTGGCGAAGGGAATAGCACTGCGGTGATGCGTGCGAAATTATCAGACAATGGCTTAATCGACGGTGAAGTCATTTTCCGTGGCGCGCCGAAGTATAAAAGCGGCGCACACTTTGGTTCGCGCTTAGTGTTCGCCCCTGATGGTCACCTATTTATTACTCTAGGCGATCGCTATTCAGCCATGGATGATGCGCAAACTCTGGATAACCATCACGGTAAAGTTGTTCGTATAAAGCCAGATGGTAGCGTTCCAGCCGATAATCCGTTTGTTGGCCAAGACAACGCGCTTCCTGAAATTTGGTCGTACGGTCACCGTAATGTGCAAGGCGCTGCCATTCATCCAACAACGGGCAAATTGTGGACCGTTGAGCACGGACCAAAAGGTGGTGATGAAATTAACATTCCTGATGCCGGAAAGAATCACGGTTGGCCAATTGCAACCTATGGCGTCGATTACGATGGTAGCATCATCAGTAATAAAACCCACGTTGAAGGCACCGTACAACCGCATTACTACTGGGTTCCTTCCATTGCGACATCCAACATGATCTTCTACACCGGAGATAAATTTCCTGCATGGCAAGGCGATTTACTGGTCGCCGCATTGAAAGGTTCACAAGTTGCCCGTCTTGATCTTGAAGGTGATCGCGTGATGCATGAAGAAACCTTGTTTGAAGAAGCGGTGAAACAACGTATTCGCGATATTGAACAAGGTCCAGATGGTTATATTTATCTGATTACCGACGATCGCGCTGGTCAACTCATTCAAATCAAACCTGCGGAATAACTATGTTTGTAAGCAGTCACTTACTGATTTTATCAACGCTGGCTTCGGCCAGCGTTGCTGTTGATGAAGTCATTGTGGTGAACCAAAGTCGTCCACGGACGGCGCTTGAAACACCTGCATCGGTGAGCAATCGTGACGTTGACGATCAACCTTCAGGCCTGCGCATTGATGCTGCTGAATTACTGAAAGGTTTAGCGGCTGTGCAAGCAGACTCACGGGCGAATTATGCGCAAGATACACGGATTACATTGCGTGGTTTTGGTGCTCGTTCAGCTTTTGGTGTGCGCGGCGTTATTTTGCAACTTGATGGTATACCTCTGACCATGCCGGATGGACAAGCGCAAACGTCGAGTATTCTGTTAGATGAACCGCGTAACGTACAGATCATTCGTGGACCACTGGCAACCATTTACGGCAATAGTGCCGGTGGTATGATTCAATGGTTTAGTGAGCGCCCTGATAGTTCTGGGCTGCGTTTCGATGCCATGTTTGGTGCCAACTCAACCGAGCGCCAACTAGTACAGGGCGAATGGGTGACCGATGGCAACGCAGTGCGACTAACCGGTACTCGTTTACGTACCGATGGGCCGCGTGACCATAACCGTGCAGAGCGTGATCAACTCGCATTGCGTTGGTATCACGATGTAACCGATTCAATTGAAATGATTGTGCGCTTAGATGATAACTATGCGCCTTTCTTACAAGATCCAGGTTCGCTGACGCCAGAAGATTGGCAGGTTGACCCAACCCAGACCTTCGCCGGTGCCACTCGTTTTAACACTCGCAAAAATATTCACCACCAACAAGCATCTGTTTCATTGCGTAGCACCGATGGATGGCATGTGAGTACATGGAAGGGCTGGCGCGAAATAGAGCAGTACTTGCCGTTCCCTGGCACAGATATTCGTGGCTCTGGGGCTGTGATTGACTTGCGTCGTAGCTTTATTGGTATGGATGCCAGCTATGATTACGATTGGTCGCTGGTTACGCCACTCACGACAACCTTTGGCATTCATCACGCAGAACAAGATGATCGTCGCTTTGGTTACACCAATAACTTTGGTGAACGTGGTGATTTACGTCGTAACGAACTCGGTGAAGTCACACAACAAGCCGCGTATACCTTGTGGGATTGGCAGCCAAGCGAACAGCTAACGCTGCTTGGCGGGCTACGCTACAGTGAGGTTGAATTCGCCGTGGATGATTATTTTATCGTGCCTGAAAATCCCGACGATAGCGGCGAGCAACGTCAACATGCTTGGAGCTGGAGTCTTGGTGCCAATTATGCGTTAACGGATGCGTGGTCGGTGTTTGCTGCTCGTGGTAATGGCTTTGAAACGGCCACGCTCACTGAAATGGCCTACAGCAACACAGAAACCGGCCTAAATACCAACCTCGGTGCTGCGTATAACCAACAGTGGGAAGTTGGCGTGAAATGGCAAGCGTCGACCGTGCAAGCTCAGCTGACCGCATTTGTGATTGATACCACCGACGAAATTGTTGTCGACCAGAGTCTTGATGGCCGCACGACCTACACCAATGCTGGTTTAACCAAGCGTGACGGAGTGGAGTTCGAGGTGAATTGGCTAGCGCATGAACAGTGGCAGTGGCGCGGCGCGGCAACTTTACTCAGCGCTGAATATGCCAACGGTGCACGTTTACCTGGCGTCGCTGAACAGCAGTTTTTCAGTCAGCTCGACTGGAATTACCGTCCGCAACAGCGCCTCAGTTTAATCACTGAATATCGCGGTGACATTACCGCCACCGACGCCAATGATGTGATTGCGCCGAGCCATACGCTCTGGCATTTAAACTGGCGCGGCTCCTACGCCATGGGTGACTGGCAAGTGAGCCCGTGGCTAAATTTGCACAACCTGACCGATGAGATTTACGTTGGCTCCGTGGTGGTGAATCAGGGCAATGGCCGCGCCTTTGAACCTGGTGTTGGCCGCGAGCTGCAAGTAGGCGTGCAACTTAATCGTCGCTGGTAAGCCATCGCTCGATATCTTATAGCAATAAAAAAGCCACCTTCTGGTGGCTTTTTTAATAGCGGTTATTTAACTCTTAAGTTTTTTCAGTAGCTGCTCGGCAACTGCCTCTGAACTCGCCGGGTTCTGGCCCGTGATCAGATTGCCATCCACCACAGCGTAGGGCTTCCAATCATCAACTTTTTCATAAAGGCCGCCCAACTCTTTTAACTTATCTTCCAGCAAGAATGGCACTACGTCGGTTAGCCCAACCGCAGCCTCTTCGCTATTGGTAAAACCACTTACTTTACGGCCTTTTACGAGCGGCTCACCCGCCGGCGTTTTGGCGTTCACTAGTACGGCAGGCGCATGGCAAACTGCAGCGACTGGCTTTTCTTGTTCCCAAAATTGTTGAATGAGACCAATGGATAAGGGGTCTTGGCTTAAATCCCATAGCGGACCATGACCTCCTGGATAGAAAATCGCATCGAATTCATCCGCTGTCACATCACTTAATTTGAGCGTGTTGGCAAGTTGCGTCATTGCTGCTTCGTCTTCAAACAAACGTACCGTTGCATTCGTCTGTGCATCAGCTTGTTCACTATTCGGATCAATTGGCGGCTGTCCACCTTTCGGGCTGGCTAACACGACTTCAGCGCCAGCATCTTTAAAGGCGTAGTAGGGCGCGGCAAATTCTTCCGCCCAAAAACCCGTTTTATGGTCACTGTCACCGAGCTGCTCGTGCGAAGTTAAAACCATTAAAATTTTCATGAGCTTGCTCCTATTTTATTGCTTCGTGTTAGAGTTACATGGATGCTACAACATACTTTTTCAAGTAAGGAACAGATCACATGGCAATCGCGTGGAAGCCTGTTGAACCCAGTTATAAAACTTATCTTCAACTCATCGTACTTATCGACATGCTCATACTCGCAGCTATCGGTATCGGTATTTATGTGTTTGTCCCCACCACCAGTTGGTTACCAAACCCGCTCTGGTTCGGTATTCCATGGGTTGCTTTGACGCTGTTTTTTGGATTGTTTTGGTCCGCGCGCCGATTCCAATTTACCGCCTATGCTCGCACTGCTGAAGCGATGTATTTACGCCGTGGTGCACTTTGGCGATTAACGCGTGCCGTTCCTTTGAACCGCATACAACATGTTGAAGTTCGGCAAGGCTTCATTGAGCGCACGCTCGGTCTAGCCCATTTGACACTTTATACAGCAGGGAGCGGCGGTGCCGATTTAAGTATTCCTGGCTTAAAACTCAATGATGCTGAGCAGATGAAAGCATCTCTGGTGAATACAATTGCTGACGAACCGACAGAAGATGATGACCATGCCTGAGCTAACTTGGCAACGCACGCCACTTCTTACCATCGGCTTCTTTATTGCAAAAGAAGTACGTCATTTGATTCGTAATATCACGAATTTATTGCCGGTACTCGCCGTGATATTTGTCAGCAACAGTGCGTGGTTATCTTATGCGGTTGGAGGTGGTTACCTCGCCTTCATTATTATTAGTGCCATTCTTAATCACCACTTCTTTTTGTACGCGCTTGCTGATGATGCGGTGCATCTGCGTACAGGCGTATTCGGAAAGAAAAGCCTGACCTTAAAATATGAGCGCATTCAACAAGCAGAGATCGACCAAAGTTGGTATTTCCGACCATTCGGTTTAGTTATTTTACGCGTGGATAGTGCCGGTTCGGCTGGAAAAGAAGTCGAGATTCCAGGCTTATCCATCGACGCCGCTCAGCAGCTTCGGCAACGTATGCTGTCACACGCACACAGCAACCATCGCGAACCAGAGGCAGGAGAAATTGAACTGAAAAGTGAAGCGTCTCCAGAGACTGAGGTTGTCTTCTCGTTAAAAGAAATCATCCGCGCTGGCATTATGGACAATAAGATCTTCGTGCTGCTGGCTGTACTCATCTATCCGCTCTCGCAAACCGATGTTTTAGAGGAAACTGTGGTGCCTTGGCTAGAGGCCAATATCGCGTTTCTTGAAGAAAGTTTATGGTTAAACGTCGCACTCATTGTAGCCGCGCCGATAGTACTCTTTGTGCTAGCTATCGGGGTCACATTAGTACGTTATTACAATCTGCACTTCAGTATCCTCAACAAGCGCTATCAAGCAAAAGCTGGTTTATTTACCATTCGCACCGTCAGTTTTCGCTATCAAAAGCTACAGCGAGTTCAACTTCGACAAAACCTACGAGGGCGTTTACTCAAGCGCTTTAGTCTGCGAGTGAGTCAACTACAACCCTCCGCTCACGCCCAGCAGCAAACAGGTAACGCATCGTTCATTTTACCGGTACTGACCCAATCATTGGTCAGCAATCTCTGTCAATGGTTGCAACTGCCGCGCCATACCAATCTGAATTGGCAGCGGATTCCTTTTATCGCGTTGCTGAGTCCGTCATTTTGGATTGCGCTTGTTGCCCCTAGCGCTTTGGCGGCTGCTTACTTTAATGACGTGCCACTGACATGGAGTTTGCTCGGTGCCGTTTCGCTTTGGCTGATGTTGCAAAGTTACGCTATTGCTCGCTGGCGCAACTACGGTTTTACCTTCGATAACGGCTGGTTGGCGATAAAGCGCGGCGTGTTTGGGCGTAAAGAAAATTGGTATCCATTGTACAAAGTACAGCAAATTGATGTTTACCAATCGCCCTGGCTACGATTATTAGGTTATGCCGATATTCTTGTGCATACCGCCGCCGGTGCTGAAGTGATTAAGTATCAGCCGGCGCAGCTAGCCAAACAACTGCAACAGGATTGGACGGGACAAATCGGACGAAATCACCAGCGCTGGTTGTAAGGTGGGAGTTAGGTCATGAAACGCCTAATTAATACTCCCAACCCGTTTCATGGCGCCCCAATGATGTTTTCGTCCACGTGCCCATTGCCAAAAGCCGCGCATACGCCACCAACTATTGAGCTGTCGGTAACCAAAGTTTTCCAAAACAGCGACCACGATAAGTTGTGCGAGTGCGCGATTTGAAGAGTAGGTTTTGAATGTCAGTTCTTCGAGTATTAACGAAAAAACGGACATTAATACACCAAATCCAAAAGCTGCGACAATAAAGGTGAGGGTAAAGCTGATACTTACCGCTCCGGTGACATAAAAGTATGCCGATAACGCATAGGCCAGTAACTCAAGTAAAGGTCCGAGCCCCTCAAACAGCAACATAAACGGATAGGCAAGCCAGCCAACGGTGCGCCCGCGCAACGAGAAAAATAACCGACTGTTGCGGGTTAAGCTTTCAAGAAGACCGCGCTGCCATCGAATTCGCTGATTTTTTAAAGTTTGTAAATCTTCCGGTGCTTCGGTCCAACAAACCGGATCAGGTATGAAAGCAATATGATACGGCTTATTCTTCTGTTGAAAGTGGCGATGTAACCTGAGCACGAGTTCCATATCTTCACCAATGGTTGCCGTTTGATAGCCACCGCAATCTAACACTGCGCGCTTTTGAAATAAGCCAAAAGCACCAGAGATAATCAACATACCGTTGAGTGGCGACCACCCCATTCGGCCGAACAAAAATGCTCGCAAGTATTCAATCACTTGGAATTTCGCAAGCCACGACTTAGGTAATCCGACTTGGGTTAGCAAGCCATGACGGACTTGTGAGCCATTCGCGATTCGAATCGAACCACCTACCGCAATCGTTTCAACACGATCAATAAAAGGTCGGACAATTCGCTGCAAACTATCTCGTTGTAAAATCGAATCGGCATCAACTGCACAAAAGAGCGGATATTTTGAAGCATTAATGCCCGCATTCAACGCATCGGCTTTTCCGCCGTTCTGTTTATCAATTACCCGTAACTGGGGATATTCCTCGGAGCGATAGACACCACGAATCGCTTGCGTTTTCAGTTGCTGACGATAGGCCTCAGTGTGCAAATGGAGATTAAATGCTTGTTGAAGATGTTTTAAGGTGTCGTCCTTTGACCCATCATTGACAACAATGACCTCATAGCGCGCATAATCAAGCTGCAAGATACTCTTCACTGAAGCGACGATACTCGCCGATTCATTGTAAGCCGGCACTAAAACCGACACAGGTGGCAACAGCGGACCATAACTTTCTGGTAAAAGCGTGTTGTCGTAATCTTCCATATAACGTCGAATCGCGCGATAGCTCATGACGTTGAGCAAGAAATAAATGGCGGTTAACCCTAAAAAGTACACAATGAATAAAAGCTGAGCGATCTCGAGCCAAGTTAAATGACTATAAGACGCCATATCGAATCTCCGTCGCGACTTGCTGCAGCATTGTTTTCGCGTACTCATCCGTTAAAGCTTCAGAGCGCTTCAACAAGGCATCAATGTCAGCGTTGGGCTGTTCGAGCAAGCCCTCGGCAGCCCGATAACGAACCCACCATGAGCTATCACACAGAAGCGTCCACAAAAGCTCGCTATCCTGCGGTTCAGCTAAGCGCGCTAGCGCAGCTGTTGCTTGTATGCGTATCGGATTGATATCGCTGCGCGCATAAACTCGAACGATTGGTAATAATTTAGGAGTCGAAATAAGGGCCAGAGTCGCAGCGACCACGTCGACATTATCCGAAAATTTATCAAGAATTTGTCGGATAAACGTTTCTGACATCGGCAACTCCATCCCTTTTATCACCCTCAGTAGATACCCTGCATGTTGCGGTGAGTTGGCCAAAATACTCTGACTAGTCGCTTCACTGAGAAGTTTTGGTGGGCATTCGCGCAAGATGGTCACGAGCCTTTCAGGCGCAATGAAATGAACGTTTTTTAACAACAAGGGTAGGGCTGTTTTTGCGTCATAGCGCATCAGCGCTCGCAGTGCCGTGAGAATAACCATACTGCTGTGGTGATCCGTCAACTCTGCCAAGCGAATGACCGCTTTGGCTGACATGTGCTGCAAATCGCCCAACGCGATACAACAGGCAATCAGATGCCGCGTATTATCCGATTTCATAACGCCTAAAATCCGCGGTTCAAACTTTAGCGTATCGGCCAGTCGTTGCAGGCCATCATCTGCATCGCCGCGCACATATTGATGCATCTGTGACCACTTCTGAATCACCCACAAAAAGATATCAATATTGGTCTTAAACTCTTTCGCGCGAATAGGATCTAATTCAATCGCTTCACGTTTATCGCAGGCTCGAAATAGAACCATTTGCCAATAATGTTTACGCTGTTCAATTTCGTCCTGGCGCTGTTGATGTTGACGTCGTAAATAGAACAACACAACCAACGTAAAAAGAACCGCAACTAGAATGAATAGCGCAATGGAAGAAATAATGGTGAACATTTGCTCAGAAGTGATAGCGAACACCAAATTGCGTCCCTATTCGGTCGTAATAATCACCTTGTTGTTGAAAGCTAAACGCCCAACGCCAATCCCAACTTTGATTCAATTCATGTAAACCGTACAACGCAATACCTTTAACGCTGGTTGCAACAATCTCATTTGCGTTGATTTTTTCGATTTCATCACCCGCATTTAATGCAACTGTCCAGTGACTGCGTTTGCGGTAGTAATAACTCAAGCTGGCTTGGTGCGACAATCCATCACCGTCGCCAGCTTGTAGCTGTTCATACCGAATTCTATAAGCCCAGCGCCAGCGATTAATATACCGCTCTAAACCTAGACTATACCCTTGGCTAGTACTACTCGACCAACTGTTACGATGCACACCAATACTGGCGATGTAGCCATTACCTAATTCACGTGATGCATAA